>NZ_JBEXHP010000012.1:31409-97651 GCF_040607895.1 Micromonospora sp. NPDC005220 | reverse complement strand
GCCCGGGGCGCGGGGGGGGCGGGGGCCCCGCCCCCGGCCGCCGCCCCCACGCCACCAAGAAGGGAGAACCGAGGGGGGACGCGCCACACCGCACCGACACGGGGGGACCTGGCCTGCCTGACGAAAGGGAGAGCGCAGCTCATGGCCAACCACACCACCGGCACCCCGCACCACCTTCGACACCCGACCCGGGCACTGTCGGCCGCCATCGCGGCCACAGTGCTCGCCGCCACAGCGGTGACCGCCCTCGCGGTCACTGGCACCGCGACCCCGGCCTCGGCGGCGGGGTTGTCCCCCTTCGACATCCCCAACCGGGGCGCCACCGTTCCGTTCGTCGAGCAGGAGGCGGAGGAGACCGCCCACAACGGCACGAAGATCGGCCCGGACCGGCGGTACGGCACGTTGCCGTCCGAGGCGTCCGGCCGGGAGGCGGTCACCCTGGACGCCGTCGGCGAGTACGTCGAGTTCACCCTCACCGCCCCGGCCAACGCGGTGACCTTCCGCTACAGCCTGCCGGACAGCCCGGCCGGCACCGGCCGGGACGCCACGATCGACCTACGGGCCAACGGGTCGCTGCTGAAGTCGGTCCCGGTGACGTCGAGGTACGGCTGGTACTACGGCGGGTACCCGTTCAACAACAACCCGGGCGACACCAACCCGCACCACTTCTACGACGAGACCCGGGCGATGTTCGGCAGCACCCAGCCGGCCGGCACGAAGATCCGGTTCCAGGTCTCCTCGACCGCGCAGTCACCCAGCTTCACCATCGACCTGGCCGACTTCGAGCTGGTCGCCCCGGCGATCACGAAGCCCTCCGGTGTGCTCGACGTGGTCACCGACTTCGGTGCCGACCCGAGCGGCGCGACCGACTCGACGGCGAAGTTCCAGGCCGCTGTCGACGCCGGCAAGGCCCAGGGGCGGGCGGTCTGGATCCCGACCGGCACCTTCACCCTCTGGGATCACGTGGTGGTCGACGGGGTGACACTGCGCGGCGCGGGCCCCTGGTACTCGGTGCTCGGCGGCCGGCACCCCACCGAACGGAACAGGTCCGTCGGCATCTACGGCAAGTACGTCCCCGGTGGCGGCTACACCGGCCCGGTCCGCGCGCACGAGGCGAACGGGCCCAGCCGCAACGTCACGCTGCGGGACTTCGCCATCATCGGCGACATCCGCGAGCGGGTCGACGACGACCAGGTCAACGCGCTGGGCGGGGCGATGACCAACTCGGTGGTCGACAACCTCTGGCTGGAGAACACCAAGGTCGGGGCGTGGATGGACGGCCCGATGGACAACTTCACCATCCGCAACAGCCGCATCCTGGACCAGACCGCGGACGGGGTGAACTTCCACACCGGGGTGACCAACTCGACGGTGACGAACACGTTCGTCCGCAACACCGGCGACGACGCCCTGGCCATGTGGGCGCAGAGCGTGCCGAACGTCAACAACTCCTTCACCCACAACACCATCGGGGTGACCCTGCTGGCGAACCACCTGGTCAGCTACGGCGGCCGGGACATCACGATCACCGACAACGTGACGGCCGACTCGCTGACCAACGGCGGCGGCATCCACGTCGCGAACCGCTACCCCGGCGTGCAGGGCGCCACCGGAGTCCAGGGCACCTGGACGATCGCCCGGAACACCCTGATCCGCAACGGCAACTCGGACTACAACTGGAACTTCGGGGTCGGCGCGATCTGGTTCTCCGCGCTCAACGAGGCGTTCCAGAACCCCACCATCAACATCACCGACACCGACATCCTGGACAGCTCGTACGCGGCGCTGCACTGGATCGAGGGCCAGACCAACGGGATCAACCTCACCAACGTACGGATCGACGGCGCCGGCACGTACGCGCTCCAGGTGCAGGCGAACAGCCAGGTGTCGTTCACCAACGTGCGGGCCACCAACATCGCGCAGAGCAACCCGATCCACAACTGCGTCGGCGCCGGTTTCCAGATCACCCAGGGCTCCGGCAACTCCGGCTGGTACACCCCGACCCCGTACTGCGGCCCGTGGCCGAACCCGCAGTGGGGCGGCGGACCCACCACCCCGCCCCCGACCACGCCGCCGCCGACCACGCCGCCCCCGACCACCCCGCCACCGACCGGCGGGAACCTGGCGCTGGGCCGATCGACGACCGCGACCAGCACCAACCAGAGCTACACGGCGGCCAACGTGGTGGACGGCAACGCGGCCAGCTACTGGGAGAGCGCCAACAACGCCTTCCCCCAGTCGGTCACCGTCGACCTGGGCTCGGCCCGCTCGGTCGACCGGGTGGTGCTCAAGTTGCCCAGCGGTTGGGAGCAACGCACCCAGACGCTGTCGGTGCTCGGCTCCACCGACGGCTCGTCGTACACCACAGTGGCCTCGTCCGCCGGTCGGGTCTTCGCTCCCGGCACGGGCAACGCCGTGACGATCGGGCTGCCCACCGGTGACCGCCGCTACCTCCGGGTCACCGTGACCGGCAACACCGGCTGGCCGGCCGCGCAGCTCTCCGAGGTCGAGGTGTACGGCGGCACCCAGACCACCCCGCCGCCGACCACGCCACCCCCGACCACCCCGCCGCCCAGCGGCAACCTGGCGGCCGGGCGGTCCATCACCGAGACCAGCCACTCCGACGTGTACGCCGCCCCCAACGCGGTGGACGGCAACGCGAACACCTACTGGGAGAGCGCCAACAACGCGTTCCCGCAGTCGTTGACCGTGGACCTGGGGGCCGACCGGTCGGTGTCCCGGGTCGTGCTGAAGCTCCCACCGTCATCGGCCTGGCAGACGCGTGAGCAGACGCTGGCGGTGCTCGGCTCCACCAACGGCTCCACGTTCAGCACGCTGAAGGCGTCCGCCGGCTACAGCTTCAACCCGGCCAGCGGCAACACGGTCACCGTGACCTTCACGGCGACCACCCAGCGGTACCTGCGGCTGACCGTCACCGGTAACAGCGGCTGGCCGGCCGGCCAGCTCAGCGAGTTCGAGGTCTACTCCAGCTAGGTCGGGTGCCCCCGCCCGACCGGGCGGGGGCACCCGGTCCGGACGCTCCGGCGCAACGCCGCGTCGGCCGTCCGTCCCCGTCCCCAACCCGCACCGTCCCCCACCTGTCGCGGAACGACGGGCGTACCCCTGCACCCGTCGCCGGGCAACGCACCCACACCCACCCCCGAAAGAGGTGTAGCGACCCCATGTCCAGGACCGGCACCAGACGAGGCACGCCGCCAACCGGCGCGCCCAGCACCGTCCCCCGCACCGCCCGCCCGCGCCGCCGGATGCTCGCCGGCGCGCTCGCCGGCGTGCTCCTCGCCACCGCCCCGGTCGTCACGCCCGTGGCGAACGCGGCACCGGCGCCCGACCCGGTAGCGGCCGCCGCCCGGGTGGCCATGCTCGCCGGGCTCTCCGCCACCATGACCGCCAGCAGCTACGTCCAGAACTACGTGGCGGGCAACGCCAACGACGGCAACGCGGCGACCTACTGGGAGAGCGCCAACAACGCGTTCCCGCAGTGGATCCAGGCGGACCTGGGTGCCACTGTCAACGTGGACCGGGTGGTGCTGAAGCTGCCGCCCTCGTCGGACTGGCAGACCCGGACCCAGACGCTGTCGGTGCTGGGCTCGACCAACGGCTCGTCGTTCAGCACCCTGAAGGACTCCGCCGGCTACACCTTCAACCCGAGCAGCGGCAACACCGCGACCGTCAGCTTCACCGCCGCCAGCACCCGCTACGTACGGGTGCAGGTCACCGGCAACACCGGCTGGCCGGCCGCGCAGTTCTCCGAGGTCGAGGTGTACGGCGCCAGCGGCAGCACCGACACCCAGGCGCCCAGCGCCCCCGGCAACCTGGCCTACACCCAGCCGGCCAGCGGGCAGATCCGGCTCACCTGGTCGGCGTCCACCGACAACGTCGGGGTGACCGGCTACGACGTGTACGCCAACGGCGCGCTGCGCGGCAGCGTCAACGGCTCGACGCTCACCTACACCGACAACCAGGCGGACAGCGCCACGGTGTCGTACTACGTCCGAGCCAAGGACGCGGCCGGCAACCAGTCGGCGAACAGCAACACAGTGACCCGGACCGGCACCGGCAACCCGCCGACCGGCAGCAACCTGGCGGTCGGCAAGCCGATCACCGCCTCCGGGTTCGTGCACACGTACGTGGCAACCAACGCCAACGACAACAACGTGGCGACCTACTGGGAAGGCAACGGCAACCCGAGCACGCTCACCGTGCAGCTCGGCGCGAACGCCACCCTCAGCCAGGTCGTGCTGAAGCTCAACCCGGACTCGGCGTGGGGCACGCGTACTCAGAACATCGCAGTGCTCGGCCGGGACCAGGGCTCGTCGAACTTCACCACACTGGTCGGCGCGGCGAACTACACCTTCAACCCGGGCAGCGGCAACACGGTGACCATCCCGGTCTCCGGTGCGGCGGCCGACGTACGGCTCTCGATCGCCTCGAACACCGGCGCACCGGCCGGGCAGGTGGCCGAGTTCCAGGTCTTCGGCACCCCGGCGCCGAACCCGGATTTGACCGTGACCGGCATGTCGTTCAGCCCGTCCGCGCCCGTGGAGACCAGCACCATCACCCTCTCCGCGACGGTGCGTAACGCGGGCTCGGCGGCCTCCGGCGCCACCAACGTCAACTTCTACCTGGGCTCCACCCGGGTCGGCACCGCCTCGGTCGGCGGCCTCGCGGCCGGTGCCTCGACCACTGTCAGCGCCAGCATCGGCACCCGCGACTCGGGCAGCTACCCGCTCAGCGCGAAGGTCGACGAGTCGAACACCGTCGTCGAGCAGGACGACACCAACAACAGCTACACCAACCCCAGCCCGCTGGTGGTCGCCGCTGTGGCCAGCTCCGACCTGGTCGCCAGTGCTGTCGACTGGTCGCCGGGCAACCCGTCGGCCGGCAACACTGTCACCTTCTCGGTGTCGATTCGCAACGCCGGCAACCAGGCGTCCGCGTCCGGCGCGCACGGCATCACCCTGACCGTGCTCAACGACTCCGGCACCGTGGTCCGTACCTTGACCGGCTCGTACTCCGGCGTGATCAACGCCGGCGCGACGGTCGGCCCGATCAGCCTGGGCACCTGGACCGCCGCGAACGGCAAGTACACCGTCCGGGTGGTGCTCGCCGTGGACGGCAACGAGTTGCCGGTCAAGCAGGCCAACAACACGAGTGACCGCCCGCTCTTCGTCGGTCGCGGCGCGAACATGCCGTACGACATGTACGAGGCCGAGGACGGCGTGGTCGGCGGCGGCGCGGCTGTCGTCGGGCCAAACCGGGAGATCGGTGACCTGGCGGGCGAGGCGTCCGGCCGCCGGGCGGTGACCCTCAACTCGACCGGCAGCTACGTCGAGTTCACCACCCGGGCCAGCACCAACACGCTCGTCACCCGCTTCTCCATCCCGGACGCACCGGGCGGCGGTGGGATCAACTCGACGCTGAACGTCTACGTCAACGGCACGTTCCACAAGGCCATCGACCTGACGTCCCGGTACGCCTGGCTCTACGGCAGCGAGGCCAGCCCGGGTAACTCGCCGAGCGCGGGCGGACCGCGGCACATCTACGACGAAGCCAACGTCATGCTCAACTCCACCGTCCCGGCCGGCAGCAAGATCCGCCTCCAGAAGGACCCGGCCAACACCACCACGTACGCGATCGACTTCATCAACACCGAGCAGGTGTCGCCGATCGCCAACCCGGACCCGGCCCGCTACACCACGCCGACCGGCTTCACCCACCAGGACGTGCAGAACGCCCTGGACCGGGTGCGGATGGACACCACCGGCAACCTGGTCGGGGTGTACCTGCCCGCCGGCAACTACTCCACCTCGTCGAAGTTCCAGGTGTACGGCAAGGCGGTCCAGGTGACCGGTGCCGGCCCCTGGTACACCCGGTTCAACGCTCCGTCGGGCCAGGACAACACCGACATCGGCTTCCGGGCCGAGAACTCGGCGGCGAACTCTTCCTTCAAGAACTTCGCCTACTTCGGCAACTACACCTCGCGGATCGACGGTCCGGGCAAGGTGTTCGACTTCGCCAACGTGTCGAACATCGTGATCGACAACATCTGGAACGAGCACATGGTGTGCCTCTACTGGGGTGCCAACACCGACTACATGACGATCAAGAACTCCCGGATCCGGAACATGTTCGCCGACGGCATCAACATGACCAACGGCAGCACCAACAACCTGGTCAGCAACAACGACGCCCGGGCCACCGGCGACGACAGCTTCGCGCTGTTCTCGGCCATCGACGCGGGCGGCGCGGACATGAAGGACAACGTCTACGAGAACCTGACCTCGACCCTGACCTGGCGGGCCGCCGGGGTGGCCGTCTACGGCGGCTACGGCAACACGTTCCGCAACATCTACATCGCGGACACGCTTGTCTACTCCGGCATCACCATCAGCTCGCTCGACTTCGGCTACCCGATGAACGGATTCGGCGCCAACCCGCCGACCCGCTTCGAGAACATCTCGATCGTCCGGGCCGGTGGGCACTTCTGGGGCGGGCAGACCTTCCCGGCGATCTGGGTCTTCTCCGCCTCGAAGGTGTTCCAGGGCATCCGGGTCAGCGACGTCGACATCATCGATCCGACCTACAGCGGCATCATGTTCCAGACCAACTACGTCGGCGGGCAGCCGCAGAACCCGATCACCGACACCGTCTTCACGAACGTGTCGATCAGCGGGGCGCGCAAGAGTGGTGACGCCTACGACGCGAAGTCCGGCTTCGGAATCTGGGCGAACCCGATGCCGGAGTCCGGGCAGGGGCCGGCCGTCGGGTCGGTCACCTTCAACAACCTGCGGCTGAGCAACAACGCGGTGGACATCCAGAACCCCACCTCGACGTTCACCATCAACCGCAACTGAGCTGACCGGTAGCCGACGCCGCCGGGGGGTGTGCCCCTCCCGGCGGCGTCGCGCCGTGTCGGCCCTCGCCCGCCGCGAACCGGGCCGCGCCGGCCGCCGCGTCCGTGGCCAGCGAATTCATCCCGTACGCCAACTCGGTCGCCAGCGCCTCCGGCTCGGCTCGCCCCGCGCCGGCCAGCAGCGCCGCCCGGTCGTTGCGCAGGCAGGTCTGCGGATGCCGGGCGATCGCCGCCGCCAACTCCTCGGCCGCGGCCCGCGCCTGGCCGGGCGGCACCAACCGGTTGACCAACCCCATCGTGTACGCCTCGTCGGCCGGCACCGGGCGGCCGGTGAGGATCAGGTCCATCGCCCGACTCTCACCGATCAGCCGGGGGAGTCGGACGGTGCCGCCGTCGATCAACGGCACCCCCCAGCGGCGGCAGAACACCCCGAGTGTCGCGTCGGACTCGGCGACCCGCAGGTCACACCAGAGCGCCAGTTCGAGCCCGCCCGCGACCGCGTACCCGGAGATCGCCGCGATCACCGGTTTGCTGAGCGTCATCCGGGTCGGACCCATCGGGCCGTCCCCCTCCGGCTCGACCCGGTTGCCGCTCGGCGTGCCGATCGCCTTGAGGTCGGCGCCGGCGCAGAACGTGCCACCGTCGCCCCAGAGCACGGCCACCGACGCGTCCGGGTCGGCGTCGAAGGCCCGAAACGCGTCCGCCAGCGCCCGTGCCGTCGGCCCGTCCACGGCGTTCCGAGCCGCCGGCCGGTCCAGCACCACGGTGGTGACCGCCCCGCGCCGCTCCACCCGTACACCCATCCCGCCAGCATGCCCGCCCCGCCGCACCCCCACAATCCCCGTCGATCTTGCACTTCCGGTTGACGCGGTGCGGCAGGTTTGTCGCCGTCGACCGGTTTGCTACGGCGATCGCCGGGAAGTCGGTACTCGTGCGAGCACTTTTGACGAAAGTTGAGCAGGACTCCCGGCTGGACCGCGCGGGCGACCGGTTGCAGAGGGTCGTCCTGGGGACGCTGCGTCCGCGCCGGCTGCGCGACCTGCTGCACGGGGTGACCCTCGGGCATCCGCTGCACCCGGCGATGGTGCAGGTGCCGGTCGGCGCGTGGATCAGCGCCGCGGTGCTGGATCTCATGCCCGGGCAGCGCCGACCCGCCACCGTGCTGGTCGGTCTCGGCACCCTCAGCGCGGTGCCAGCGGCGGTCGCCGGTCTGAACGACTGGGCGGCGCTCGCCCGGGACCAGCGCCGGGTCGGCCTGGTGCACGCTGCCGCCAACGCCGTCGGCATGACGCTCTACGCCGGTTCGCTGGCCGCCCGGCTGTCCGGCCGCCACGGCATGGGCCGTGCCCTCGGCTTCCTCGGGCTCTCCACCGCGAGCCTCGGGGCGTACATCGGGGGTCACCTGGCGTACAAGCAGGGGGCGCAGGTCAACCAGTCCGTCTCCGAGCTGCACCGGATGTCCGACGGCTGGCACTCGCTGGCCGACATGGCGACGTTGCCGCAACGCACTCTGATCACCCGAGAGGTGGACGACGACATCTCGGTCATCCTCTACCGGCATGGTGACGAGGTGACCGTGATGTTGGAGCGCTGCCCGCACCAGAGCGGGCCGCTCGGCGAGGGCGAAGTGCAGGAGATCGACGGCCACGCCTGCGTGGTCTGCCCGTGGCACGGGAGCGCGTTCCGGCTCAACGGCGGCGAGGTCGTGCACGGGCCGTCCGGTAACGACCAGCAGATCCTGCCCACCCGGATCCAGAACGGAGTGCTCCAGACCCGCCTGCCCTGACCCTCTCCCTCCTCCGGCGCAGTGTTGCCCATGACGATGATGCCTCTGAGTCATCAAGGTGCCTCAGAGGCATCACGCTCTCCGGACACCTCGCCCCGGAATTGCACTGCCGATCAGCTGCGTCGGTGTCGGCCGATTGGCGGACCGTCCGGTACGGAGTCCAGGCCGTGCCCGCCGTCGAACAGCCCGCCCTCGCCACCAGCATCGGCCCAGCCGTCGCCACCACTCCAGCCCTCGGGGCCGGCGGTCGTCATTCCGCCGCCGTGAGGTGCCGTGCCGCCGGAGAGAGCCATCCCGCTGCCCGGGAACGCCGTGCTGCCGGGAGAAGCCATTCCACTGCCGGCGGGTGCCGCCCCGCTGCCGGGTGTCATTCCGCCGCCGTGAGGTGCGAAGTCGTTCCCGCTCGGTGCCGTGCCGCCGTGCGGTGCCGCCGGTGCTTCGATGGCCGCCGCGGCCCGGCTGGCAGCCCAGGCGGCACCGCTGCCGGCCGCCCCAGCACTGGCCCGCCGGCCCGCGCCGCCGCTGCTTCGGCCCGCGCCACCGCTGCTTTGGCCCGCGCCACTGCTGCTTCGGCCCGCGCCACCGCTGCTGTTCCGGCCCGCGCCACCTCGGGGCGTGCGGGAGGACGCGGCGAGTCGGGGGGCAGCCCCGGCGGTGGCCGGGCGGCGACGCAGTCCCAGGACCGCGCCGATCTGGGCACCGACGATGCTCGCCACGGCCAGTACGGCGGAGACCGCCAGCGGTCGGTTCACCCGGTCGGCGGCACCAGCCCGGGCCGCGCCGACCGTCATCGCGGGTGGCTGGCCCGCTGACTCCGTACCGCTGGGTGGTGCCGGGGCCACCGGCGGCGGTGCGGCCCGCTCGGGTGCCGGCCGGGGCGCGGGCGGCTTCGGTGCCGCGGGCCGGTCGACGAGCCGGCCGGTGGCGTGCTGCCGAGCCCCCTGGTCGGCGGCCTCGGTGGGCAGCCGGAGCAGTTGGCCGGGGCGGATCCGGTCCGGGTCGTCGAGCTTGTTCAGCTTGGCGAGTTGTCGGTAGTCGCCGAACTCGTCCAGGTACCGCTCGGCCACCTCCCCGAGGTAGTCACCTCGCGCCACCCGGTACAGGGGTGCGGTCGTGTCAGGTGTCACCGCCGTGTGGGCCGGAGCGGCCACTGTGGCGACGGCCGGTGCGGCCGGACTCGCGTACGCCGGAGGTCCGTAGAGCGCCGCAGCGCTCGCGGCGGCCGGGCTGGCGACCAGGATCAGCGCGACCGAGCCGACCAGCGCGGCGGCGGCCTTCTGCTGGCGGCCCATCCCGGGCAGCTTCGGCGCCGGCCGGCGCAGGGTCTGTGCGCCCAACTCGACGAGGACGGAGAAGGCGAACGTGGCCCAGCCGAACCAACCGGCCACGGCCAGCGCCCGCAGGAAGAGCTGACCGTCGTCCCGGCTGGTCAGCGCGGTGCCCACCTCGCTGATCGTGGGGAGGTGATCGGGCAGCGGGTTACCGGCGAAGGCGAGCAGCGCGATCGGCGCGCCGACCAGCAGCACCAGGAGTACAGCCAGCGCGCCGATGCCGGTGAGGATCCGTCCGGTCCGCCGTACGACGGACCCACCCGATACGGGCATGGCTGCCTTCCTTCCTACGGTGTTGCGGTGATGGCACGCGCGGTCGCCTCGCCGGTGACGGTGACCGTTTCGTTCTGAACGAACAGTCCGAGCATCGAGCGGTTGTAGGTGATGTCGACGGTTACCCGGATCAGGATTTCCCCGTCGACTTCGGGGAAGCTCACTGTGTGACCGGCGATGTCCACGGCAGCCAGGTAGTTGGCCACCGCCACGAGCGCCTCCGGCTCGCTGATCCGCTTCGGCCCGCCCTCGATGGCGGTGGCCCGGTCGATGGCCTGGCCACCGGCCCGGGCCGCCTCGGCGGCCAGGTTCTGGGCGCGTTGCAGGGTGCGCAGCTGCCCGGCGCCGTCGAAGGAGAGGCCGATGATGGCCAGTACGCCGATCATCGTCACCGCGAGGAAGATGCTCACCCGGCCGTGCTCGCCCGCCGGCGGGTGCCGGACAGCCGACGCGGTGGCCGTCATTGCCGGCTCCGGTAACGGTCCAGGGGCGAGGTGAAGCTCGCGGTGATCTGCTGCTCGCTCTGCATCCCGGGCAGAATGTCGAGTGTGATGTCCTGAAAGGACACCATGCAGGTGATCGTCACCGTCACCGTGGCGTCCGTACCGACCGGGCTGGCGAAGGCGCCGTTGAAGCTCGATGGCGTGCCGGTGAACGTCGGGGCCAGGTCGTTCGTGCAGGCCAGCCCGTGCCAGTCCAGCTGCTGCTGGGCGGCATCCAGGGCGGCCGCCCGGGCGGTGTCCGCGTCCCGGGAGATCGAGGCGGCACGGGCGGCGTCGTGCGCGGCAGCGTCGAGGGCCTCCGCTGCCAGCGCGGTACGCCCGACCACACCGGCCAGCACCATCAACGCGATGAACGCCGGCGCGAGCACCGCCACCTCGATGGAGACGGAGCCGCGCTCGGCGGTGCGGGTCATGGCAGGGTCACCCTCTCCACCGTTCCGTGGGCGGTCTGCTGTATCGCGAAGTCCACGCCCGGCACCACCGACAGGGACCGGCCACTCACCGTGCAGGTCACGTGGACGTCGTCGACGGTGACGCAGCTCGGGCCGGGTGTCTTCCAGTCCACCAGCCAGCCCCCGGCGGCGTTCAGGAACTGGGTGGCGCTGGCCACCCCGGCGCCGTCCCCCGCCTGGTACGACCGCTGCGCATTGACACCGCCCTGCGCCGCGTTCAACGCGGTCGACCGGGCGAGGAAGACGGCCGCGACCTGGATCGAGGCGAAGAGCAGCACCAGGATCAGCGGCATCATCACGGCCAGCTCCACCGGGTTGGCACCCCGCTCCCGGTCGACGGCCGCGAGGCGGCCCCGGGCGGCGCTGACCGCCCGGTGCCACCACGGGTACGCGGCTCGGCTCATGCCGGCGGTTACGGGACCGGGTTCGAGAAGGTCGGGATGTTGGTCATCCAGTTGTTGGCCCTGTTCAGGGCCAGGCCGGTGACGACCGTGGCGACGAAGACCAGGCCGAAGATGATCACCGCGGTGGGCACCGGGCTGTCGCCGCGCTCACCGTCACGGTGCAGCTCGGCCAGGCGCGTCGTCAGCACGACGTGCAGGTAGCTGAGGATGGACATGGCGTGCTCCTTCGTGGGTGGGGTCAGATACGGGCGATGAACGGATAGACGACGAAGCCGAGCAGCACGAAGACGAGCAGCGCGCCCGGGATGTCGAGTCGGCTGGTCACACCCTCGGCGCGAGCGAGGTTGTCGGTGCGGATCTGATCGCGCAGCGAGTCGGCCCGGCTGCGCAGGGTCTCGTGCACCTGCGCACCCTCGCTGCCGGAGGAGCGCATGATCGCGCCAACGTCGCCCAGCTCCGGAATGCCGATCTTGTCGGCGAGCTCGCGCAGCTCGTCCCAGGGTGCGTGCATCTGCATCTGGGCGATCCGCAGCGACTCCTGAAGCCGGTCGAACACCCAGCCGTCGCAGACCGCCGCGGCCCGCTCCAGCGACTGCACCGGCCCGTGCGCCGCGGAGAGCTGCAGCGCCACCAGATCGAGGTAGGTGCAGACCGCCTGTCGGAACTCGTCGCGGGCGGCCTCGGCCTTGGTCAGTACGGCACGGTGTGCCAGTAGGCCACCCATCAGCGCCAGGCCGAGACTGCCGAGCACCGGTATGACGAGCGGGATCGAGATGCCGACCGCCAATAGCGCCACCCCGAGCAGGGTCGGCAGGGCCAACCCGAACAGGGCGGAGAGCAGCACCGACAGCGCGTACTGCTCGGAGGTCTGACCGATCAGGGCCAGCTGCCGGTGCGGCGGGCGCAGCCAGCGGGAGAACCCGCTCAGCCAGTCGAGTCGCCGGGACGCGGGAGTGGCGAGGCGGCCAGTGCCCGGTGGCTGGTGCAGCCGGCGCAGCGCCGGCCCGAGCGCCGGAGTCGCCGGCACCAACTCGCGAACTACCAGGAACACGCCCAACCCCACCCCGGCACCACCACAGACCGCGATGGCCAACTGCCAGTTCACGCGATCACCTCGGTTGGGTCGGGCGCCGGCAGGAACCGGGCCGGCCGCTGCGGCTGACTCATCGACCGCACCCAGGCCAGCAGACCGATGAAGGCGGCGCCGAGGGCGGCCATCACGAGCTGACCCACCGGCGTGCCGTACGGCTTGATGTACTCGGTGTTGACCAGCCCGTACGCCAGGGTTGCCAGCGTCATCCCGGTGAGGAAGCGGACCGCGAACCGGGGCTGGGTGCGCTTGGCCTCGATCTCCCGACGGGTCGCCACCTCCGCGGACGCCGCGCCGGCGATCGAACCGAGCACGTCACCCAGCCGCTCACCCCGGTCTGACAGGTGCAGGATCAGCGCCGCGACCACCTGGTCGCAGACCGGGTCGGCGATCTCGTCGGCGAACGCCAGCAGCGCGGAGCGGGCCATCCAGCCGGCCTGTAGACGGGCGGCGAGCAGCCGTACCTCGTCCTCGATGCCGGGTGGCACGCTGCCGATCGTGCCGATGATCGACTGCTGGAGGCCCTGCCCGGTGCCGGAGACGTCCTTGAGTCGGCGGGTCCACTCGCCGACCGCCTCGATCCGGGCGATCGCCCGCTGTTCGGCCTTGCCCACCCCGAACAGCCACGGGGTGCCGGGCACCGCCACCGCCACCAGCAGGCCCACCACCGGCAGCCCGGTCAGCAGGAACGCCAACGCACCGGCGACCAGCGCGGCGACCAGCAGCGCCTGATAGGCCCGTTGCTCGGCCGGCGTGCTGCCCGGCCCGCGCCACAGCCGGGCGACACCCGGCCCGCTGCCCGGGCCCGGGCCGGGAGGTCGGCGGGTGCCGACCAGCGCGACCACGGCCAGCAGCAGCCCGGCCACACAGGCGGCCCCGGAGACCACCGCGATCAACTCCAGGCTGTCGAGCATCAGGTCACCGCCGGGCCAGTCGGGTCTGCCGAGGCCGCCGCCAGGCCCCGGCCCCGGCCTCGACCCACCGGGTCAGCAACCGCGCGTCGTACCCCACCCGCAGCAACTGGTCGCGGACCCGTTCCGGCAGGTGCCGGGGGACCGCACGACCGTCCGGGCCGGGCCCGAAGACCGTGGTGGTGGTGATCCGACCGGCCTCGCCGGCCCCGATCACCTCTTCCACGTGCGAGACGAACCGGTGTTTCCGCCCGCCGATCGCGGTCTCGTCCTCGACGGTGACGTAGACGATCAGGTCGAGGGCGTTGCCAGCCATCCGGCGGGCCTGGTCGACGGTCATCTCCCGACCGTGCGCCAGGGCCAGCTCGACGATCCGTTCACCCACCCCGGCGGCGGTACGGGCGTGGATGGTGCACATCGACCCGCGGCTGGTGGTCATCGCCTGGAGCATCGGCACGATCTCCCGGGACCGCACCTCGCCCACGATGATCCGCAGGACGCCCATCCGCAGCGACAGCGGGATCAGGTCGGCGATGGTCACCTCGCCGGCTGGGCGGCCGTCGAAGCCGCGCTCACCGTGCCCCTCCCGGGCCTCGAAGCTCATCACCGCCCGGTGCCGCTCCCGGCGACGGGCCGGGAGCAGCTCCCGACTCTCCTCCAGCAGCACGTACGGCTCGTCGGGCGGGATCTCGTTCATCAGCGCCCGGATGACAGTGGTCTTTCCGGCACCGGCCAACCCGGCGACCATGATGTTCAGACCGGCGCGCATCGCCGCGCGGAGGAAGTCGCGCAGCAGCGGATCGATCATCTCGTCCAGGTCACCCCGGGCGCCGGCCAGGTCGTCGAGGCTCACGTCCAGGGTGTTGTGCTTGCGGATCACCGCGTACGGGCGGTGGCTGACCAGGAACACCGCCGCCAACCGGCTGCCGTCGGGCAGTTGCAGGTCGAGGGTGGGCTTCACCGTGGACAGGGACCGCTCGGTCGCGCCCGCCCGTCGGGCCGCCGCCTGGAGGATCTCCACCAGTTCGGCGTCGCTGTCGGCGATCGGCTCGGCCCAGTCCACCCCACCGCCGTGCCGGGTGATGCGCACCTGGTCGCAGCCGAGGATGTGCACCTCCTCGATGGTGTCGTCGACCAGCAGGGTCTGTAGCCGGCCCAGCCCGACCAGCTCGGCGGTCACCTGGTCGAGCAGCAGGCGTTCATCGCCGGCGGCCATCGGTGTGCCGGCCCGGCGCACCGAGTCCGCGTACGCGGCGACCACCGTGACGGCGAGCCGGGCCCGCTCGGTGTCCTCCTCGTCGACGGTGAACTCCCGGCCGCGCTGCCAGAGGGTGAGCCGTTCGGTGAGTTCCCGGCGCAGCTCCCGAACCACCTGGAAGTCCATCCGAGGGCGCGGTGGCGACTCCGGCGGCGGGGTGGCCGCGGGCGTCGACTGCGGCACGGAGTGGTGCCGCCCGTTCGGCCCGGCCAGGGGTGGCGCGGTGGAGGTCACGTCCGGTGGTTGTTGGCGCGGATCGGTGGAGACCGGCTCAAACCGCATCCGGCACCCCCTGCTGCACGGGCCACGCCAGCCGGGCCCGGCGCCGCTCCAGCAGCGCCCCGACCGGGACCTCCAGCGCGGCCGCCGCCCGCATCAGCGGCCGACCGGCCCGCACGGTCCCGCCCAGGGCGAGCACCCCGGCGGTACGCGGATCGTGCGGCAGCCGTGCGATGACCGGCAGTTTCAGGGCGCGGCTGATCTCGGCCCGCCCGTGCCCGGCGCCGACCAGCAGCAGCCGCAGGGTGCCCGGGGGGACCCGGTGTTCGGCGAAGTCCCGTTCGATCGCGGTGACCACCGCCCGGGTGCCGGAGAGGTCCGGCAGGTGCGCCCGGGTCACCAACAGCACCACCGAAGCGGCCCGCAGCAACGGCCACGGCGGCCCGGTCACGTGCAGCCGACCACAGTCGACCAGGACGTCGTAGCCGGGGGTGCCCCGGTCGAGGGCGTCGAAGTAGTCGGCGAAGCGTTGCCAGAGCGGGGTGACACTGCCGCTCTGGGCCGGGTCGACGAGGCCGGGCAGCAGCAGCCGTTCCCGGCGGGGCGCGTCCAGATCGACCAGCTGCGACCAGAACGCGGTCTCCAGGTTGCCGTCGCGCAATTCCCCGACGGCCAGCTCTCCGATGCCGCGTGGGCCGTCCAGTTGGCCGCCGAGGTAGCCCGCGAGGATCGAGCCGCCGGCCGGATCACATTCGGCGATCACCAGCCGTCGGTGCCAGGCCAGCGCGCAGGCCAGCGCGGAGGTGGTGACGCCGGGCGAACCCTTCGCGGACACCAGCGCGATGATCGCCATGCTCAGGCCGCCTCGGTCAGCACGACGGCGAGCCGTTCCTGCGCGGCGAGCGCCACCACCGCTGGCACGTCACGGGTGAGCAGCGCCAGGTACAGGACCTTGTCGTCGTTGGCAGGGCTGACCATGTCGATGACGGTGGCCGCGAACCGGGTGCCGGCGGCGGCCGCGTCTCCGTTGGCGTTGTTGGCCGGAGTGCTGACCAGCAGCACCTTGTCGCCGGGGTGCAGTTCGCGGGCCGGCACCTGGGCGGTCTTCAGGCCGAGCGCGATCTGCTGCTGGCCGGGGCCGAGCAGCGGATCGTCGGTGACCTGTCCCAGGGTGAGCAGCGTGCCCGGGAGCAGCGCGACCGCGGCCCTTTTTCCGACCACCTCGTCGAGCCGTGCGGCGGGCACCGGACGCAGCCCCTGACCGCCGGCGACCTGCACGGTGACCAGGTCGGCGGCGCTGATCTCGCGGCCCACCTCCACCGGCCGGGCCACCGCCAGATAGCTACCGGTGGCCCGTACCGAGGTGACCGCGAACGCCGCGCCCAGCCCACCCAGAGCGATCAGCAGAACGGCGAGACCGAGCAGCCCGGGACGGACCCGGCGCTGTCGGACCACGGTGGGCGGATTGACGGGCGCGTCCACCGATCCGGTCCCGTTGCGGGTCGCGAGGCTCATCGGGTCACCACCTGGAGTTCGTTGATCTGGATCGGCACCGTGCCGCTGGTCCGGGTCTGCTGAATCGGTTCGCCCTCGACGCCACCGTCGGTCCACCACCGCACCGTCCAATAGGTGGTGGCACCGACGCGGTAGGTGCCGGCCTTCGGGTAGCCCTCGTCGTAACCGCAGTCTGGGGAGGCGCGGCCGGCGAGCGCCTTGTCCTTCGCGTCGTACGGGGTACCGGGGCCCTCGCAGGGGACCTTGTCGCCGTTGCCCATGTTCCACACGATCCGGTCGACCTTCGCCTCAATGGAGACGGTCAGCCCACGGTCGGACGCGGACGCGGTCAGCGGGCCGAAGTAGCTGGGGGTCGGGGTCGCCCACATCCACACGGGCAGACCGACCAGGCCCGGACCGACGTCCTTGCGGGGGGCGACCTTCAGCCGCGCCGGCAGCAGCTTGATCGACGCCAGGGCGCGACGGGCCAGTTCCTCAGGGTCCGGCGGAGCGCCGAAGCCGGGCGGCGGATCGGCAAGCGTCACCATCTCCTGGGCCCCCAGGTCGCCGCCGTTGCAGGTTTTCAGATACCACTGCTGACCCTCGGGGGGCGGGTCCGGTGCCTCGGTCAGCTTGTAGTAGCAGCCGTCGCCGTTGTTGAACCAGCCCAGGTCCTCGTCGTAGCAGGGGATGGTCCGCCCGTTCCACTGGCAGACGCCGCCACCGCCACCGCCGCCCTCGTCGCCGCCCCCACCGTTGTCCCCGCCGCCGCCGGGATCACCGGGGTTGCCGGGTTCGTCGTCCCAGACGCTGCAGTCGGGTTGGTCGGGTGGGCAGCCCGCTCCCGGGTCGGCCCGTAGCGCGGCGGCGGCCGGCACTGTCGCGCCGAGCACCAGCAGCAGCGCGAGGCCGACCCCGGCGATCGCCCGCCGGGTTGTCGCGGCCCGGCTCAGCACGGCTGGTCCAGGTGCGTCGCACCGTAGTTGATCAGCCAGCGACCATCCGGATATCGGCTCGCGGTGGCGGTGGCGAGGTGTCGGCCGCCGCCGCTGCCCGGGACCGGGCGCTTGTCCTTGGCGTAGACCAACCGGTAGCTGGTCGTGTCCAGGCAGTCCTGGATCTCCACGGTGGCTGGCTTGGCGTCCAGGCTGACGGCGGTCACGGTCGGGTCGGACTTCAACGTCCCGGTACGCATGGCGCCGCGCTCCTTGGCCTCGCGAATGGACACCCGAACTCGAGTCAGCAGTGGATCACCAAGGAACCGGGACAGTTCCGGTGCGCGTGGGTCACTGCGTACGCCCGCCGCGCGCGAGGCGGCGAGATAACCGGAGTACGCGTCGAGGGCCGCCTTTTCGGCGGCTTGCCGTTCCACGTCCGGGTCGGTCCGTTGTTCGTCGTCACGGGCCACGGTCGGCCGTTCAACCGTTTCCCGTCCGCTGGTGCAGGCGGTGACCGGCATCGCTGCCACGACCGCCAGCAAGCAGATTGCCGCTCGTCTGAGCTGCCGTCCGCGCACCGTCGAGCCTCCTCGTGGTCGCCCGGGGCGGTGGCAATTCACCGCCGTCGGGCATGCGGAAGCGCGCCCGGATCAGCACATCCGGAGCCGTTCATTGCGCTTCTGCATTCACCGTTACGGATCTTTTGCAAATGCGGGGTCCTGTGTCGTCCGATGGTGAAGGTGAGGCTTGCATCACACCCAAGGGGCGAGCATAGGCTGACGCTCGCCGATGCAACAGAGGCAATTCAAGCGAACACTCTGCGTGATGATAGGTGGTGGTGGCGGGTGTCCACACTGCGCCCCGGGCAGTGGTCGAGCGAACTGTCGTTATTGATGGGGCGTCGCCGGCTCGGATGGGCTGACCGAAGTCTCGTCGCCGGTCGCGGGAGTGGGACATCGCGGCCTCATCCCGGCATTCGAACGGCCCTGGCGACCGGTCGGCGGGCTGCCTCGGCCGACTCGAAAGAGCGCGAAAGCACCCCCGCAGGCCCGGGTCGTCAGGTCGCTTTCGGCACCATCCGCTACACCACTGTCAGTGCTCGATCACGATCCGTGTTCACCATCGCGAGGGAACGTCTGGCCGCAACGGAGACGACATGGCGCTGACCGGCCCCCCAGCGGCCGTCCCCGGTCGGGAGAACCCACCCGATCGGCGTTCGGCGCCCCCGCCGTCCGGCGATGCGACGGAGGAACCCGCCCGCCCGACAGCGCCCGCTCCGGGGCGCGAACGACCGGCCGGCCTCGTCTCGGCGGTGGCACGCACCCGGGTCTCGACCGGGTTCGCGATCCTCGCGATCAGCCCGCTGATGCGGTTGGCCGCGCTGCGCTACGCCGTACCCCCGGGCCTGCCCAGCCGGACCGGCTGCGACGCCTGCGGCGCGCCGGTCGGCCTGACCCGCCCCTGGCCGGCGCTGAGCCCGGCCGCCCGGTGCGGTCACTGCCGCGCTCGGGTCGACCCACGGCCGGGCACCGTCGAGTTGGCAGTGCTCGCGGGCGCGGTGCTGCTGGCGATCGCCGGTCCGTCGGGCGGGGTGCTGCCGGCGCTGAGCTGGTGGCTCGGCTGGACGATCCCGGCGATCCTGGTCGACCTGGCGGTGCACCGGTTGCCGGATCGGCTCACAGTGCCCGCGGCGGCCGGGACCTGGCTGCTGCTCGGCGTGGCCGCGCTCGACGCCGACCCGGGGCACTGGCTGCGGGCCGTCATCGGCGGCACGGGGTTGGCGCTCTTCTTCGCCAGTACCGCGCTGCTGCTCGGCCGCCGTGGCTTCGGGCTGGGCGACGCCAAGCTGGCGCTCAGCGTCGGGGCGCTGCTCGGCTGGTACGGCTGGCCGGTGCTGCTGCTCGGGCTGCTGCTCACCTTCGGGCTCTCCGCCCTGGTGAGTCTGGGGCTGCTGGCCAGCCGCCGAGCCAACTGGAGCACCCACCTGCCGTTCGGCCCGTTCCTGCTGCTCGGCACGGTGGGCGCGCTCTCGCTGGCGACCTGACCCGCCCTGCGGCTGGTCAAGGGCGGAAGCGGCCGGCCAGTTTGGGCACCGCGCTGTCGGTACGGTCGGCCCGGCGGCGGAGCACCTCGGCCGTCGGGCGGGCCAGCAACGGGGTGGCCACCACGGCGACCAGCGCACCGAACAGCACGCCCGCGATCACGTCGTGCGGGTAGTGCAGGCCCACGAAGACCCGGGAGAAGGCGGCGAGCGCGGCCAGGGGCAGCGCGATCAGCCCGAGTCGGCGGGAGAGCAGCAACGTGGTGACCGCCAACGCCCCGGCGATGGTGGCGTGGTTGCTGGGGAACGACCAGTCGCCCGGCGGTGGGCAGGCGCCCGCGATGATGGCCCGGCCGATCGTCCGGCAGGGGCGCTCCTCGTCCACCACGGTCTTGAGGAACTCGCTGCCCGCGTACGCCAGGAGGGCTGGCACCGGCGCGATCAGGGCGAGTGCCCGGTCGTGCGGGCCGCCGGACCGACGGCTCAGCGCGGCTACCAGCAGCAGCGCGCCGAGCAGCAGGATCACCCCCTCGGTGGCGTGTCCGACGAACCACTGCACCGGCTCTGGGCTGCCGGCGGCGGCGTCGACGACGTCGCTGTACCACTCGGCGCTGATCTCCGGAACGTCCATGCTGCCGATGTCGAGCATGCATCACCTCACCTCACGTTCATACCTTGTTCACCTGGCGGACACCCTAGGAACGCGGCATCGGGCACCGCTGCTGTCGAAGGTCGGGCGGTCGGCACGACCTTCGTCGCTGCGGGTCACGTTGACTCCGGCCGAGGCCCGCTACGAGCTGCCCGAGGCCGCCGGAGACGCCGAGGTCGAGCTCTGGCACCACGGCGAGTCGTTGCTGGTCACCGGTGCCGAGCCGGTCATCCGGCCGATGCCGTCGGTGCCCGACCCCGGCCCGGAGCCGCCCTCTCCGCCCGGCCGCCGCCCCACCCGCCGTTCGGCCGCCTGAGCCGCTGCGACCGGCGCAGGGGTCGCCGGTGCTCCCGGCTGGGGCTGCTGCGGCTTCCGCTGGGCTGCTGCGGCTTCCGGCTCACGCCGTTGCGGCGCCCAGCTCAGGTCGGGACGGGGCCGCCGGCCATCCGTTCCCGGACGGCCTCCAACGCCTCGAAGGCGTACGCCCAGTTGTGGCACTTGAAGCTGCGCAGACCGTCGATCGCGGTGTGACAGTCGGAGCAGCGCACCCCGGCGATGGCGTCCGGGATCTCGGTGTTGACGTACTTGCGCTCGCCCAGGATGACCGTGGCGATCAGGGTCTTGTCGTGCAGGCCGGAGAGCGCCGACGAGACGATGTCGTACCAGGTGATCCGCCGGCGGCACTTCGGGCAGTCGGGTTCGTCGCCGCTGACCCAGAGCGGGGCGCCGATGCTGCGCGCCGGCATGCCGAGCAGCTTCTCCAGCCGCCGGACATCCGACTCCGGGGTGGTCCAGCGGTGTCGGCCGGGCAGTGATGCGGGCGAGTCGTACACGGCGCGGAACAGATCGTTGTCGACCTGCACGGTTTCCCGCTGACTGGTCATCGACGTCCCTCCTCGTTGAGTGGGTGCCCCCACCGTGGTCAGCGATGACCATGGGTGCAGCCGGATCAACGACACGAGGGGTCAGCGGGTCGTCGCCCCGGGTGCTAGACATCGAGATCCGACCGCGCCGTCGAAGGGACCCCTCGTGACCGACCAGCCGGCACCCGACGCCACCGATGTCACCGCCCGCCCCAACGTGGCCCGGATGTACGACTACTTCCTGGGTGGCAGCAACAACTTCGCCGCCGACCGGGCCGCCGCCCAGCGGGTGCTGGAGATCTTCCCGGACACCGGGGCGGCCGCCCAGATGAACAGGCACTTCCTGCGCCGGGCCGTGCGGTACGCCGCCGAGCAGGGCGTACACCAGTTTCTGGACATCGGCGCGGGGCTCCCCACCCAGGGCACGGTGCACGAGGTGGTGCGTGAGGTGTCGCCGGACGCCCGGGTGGTCTACGTGGACTACGACGAGGTGGCTGTCGCGTACGCCAAGCGGTTGTTGACGGACGTGCCCGGCACTGTCGTCGTGCAGGGTGACCTGCGGCGGCCCGACGACCTGCTGGCCGACCCCGGCGTGCGGGGCACGCTCGACCTGGACCGCCCGGTGGCCGTGCTGCTGCTCGCGGTGCTGCACTTCGTTCCGGACGGGGACGACCCGTGGGCGGCCGTCGCCCGGCTGCGCAACGCGACCGTGCCCGGCAGCCACCTGGCGTTGTCGCACCTGACGCTGGACGGCCTCTCGCCAGAGTTGGCCGAGCGCGGCCAGGCCGTGTATCGCAACAGCAGCGCCCCGCTGGTGCCCCGCACGCACACCGAGACGCTGCGCTTCTTCGACGGGTACGACCTGGTGGAGCCCGGTCTGGTCGAGACCACCCGGTGGCGGCCGGACGGGGAGTCCGAGGTGGTGGAATCGCACGGGTACGCCGGGGTCGGCGTCCGCCGCTGACCTGTTTTCGCCGTCGGCGGCCGGCTCCGGGTGGTACGAACGGGGTTAGGGCGTGCCATCGGGAGGAGCGCCGATGGCGAGCCGGCCCGAACGGTTGCTGCGGGGAAGCGACGCGCCGCTGAGCGCCTCGTTCCTGGAGTTGTTCTTCGACCTGGCGTTCGTCCTCGCCCTCAGCCAGTTGGCCGACCATCTGCTGCACGACCTGACCGTGGTCGGCGTGCTGCGGACCGGCCTGCTGCTGACCGGAGTCTGGTGGATCTGGGTGACCACCACCTGGTTCGCCGACTGGTACGACCCGGAGAGCCCGTCGGTCCGGTTGCTGCTGCTCGCCGCCGCCCTGAGCAGTCTGCTGGCCGGGGTGGCGATCCCGCAGGCGTTGGATGGTCGCGGTCTGCTCTTCGCCGGAGCGTACGTCGGGCTGTTCGTCGGTCGGGGCCTGGTCACCGCCATGACGCTGCGGGGGCACCCGCGGCAGCGCCGGGCGCTGCGGATCCTGATCTGGTACAGCGTCTCCGCCGTACCGTGGTTGGCCGGGGCGTTCCTGGCGGGCTGGCGCGTTCCGCTGTGGGTGCTGGCGCTGGCGATCGACCTCAACGGACCACGGCTCGGCTGGCCCACGCCGCGCCTCGGCCGCTCCCAGCCGGAGGAGTTGCGCCTGGCCAGCGAGCATTTCGCCGAGCGGTACCAACAAATCATGATCATTGCGCTCGGTGAACTCGTCCTGGTCGCCGGTCTCTCGTACGCCGACACCGACCTGCACCTGCCGGAGACCGCCGCGTTCCTGCTGGTCTTCGCCACCGCGGTGCTGATCGGCCTGCTCTATCTGACGCCCGCCGGCCGACAGTTGGCCCCGGCCATCGAGCACGCCGATCCCACTCGGCTCGCGGTCCGTACGGGCTATCTGCACCTCGTGATGATCAGTGGCCTGGTGGTCACCGCCGTCGGCGCCGAGCTGAGCATCGCCCATCCGACGGAGAAGGGTGACCTGACTGCGGTAGTGGTCATCCTGGGCGGGCCCACGCTGTTCCTCATCGGGCGGATCCTGTTCTCCCTGGCGATCCACCGGCGGCTCTCCTGGCCCCGGGTGGCCGCCCTGTTCGCGTTGTCCGGCGCGGCGGCAGCCCTACGGCTGCCGCTGCTGGCGGTCAGCGCGGTAGCGACCGGAGTGGTGCTCGTGGTGGTGGTGCTGGACCGCGCGGGCATCTTCTCCTACCGCAGCCGGAAAACCTGACTAGAGTCAGAGGTGTGGACTCCGCGCTCATCGCCGCCGTGCGGCGGTTCAACCGGACGGTCACCCAGCGGGTGGGTGCGTTGGACGACGAGTACATGGCCCAGGGGCGTCCGCTCGGGCAGGCTCGGCTGCTCTGGGAGATCGGCCCGGCGGGTGCGGAGGTCGTGGCGCTGCGGGCCCGGCTGAGCCTGGACTCGGGATACCTCAGTCGACTCCTGCGCGCACTGGAGAACGACGGGCTCGTCACCGTGGGGCCGGCAGACCAGACCGGGGGTGACGGCCGGGTCCGCACCGCCGCCCTCACCGACGCCGGCCGTACCGAGTGGGCCGAACTCGACGGGCGGTCCGACGAGCTGGCCGCCTCGATCCTCGAACCGCTCACCGCACACCGCCGCGACCGACTCGTCACCGCCATGGCCGAGGTGGAACGGCTGCTCGTCGGGTCGATGGTGGTCATCGAACCGTGCCCGCTGAGTGACGGGCGGGCCCGCGCCTGCCTGCGCGCGTACGCCCGCGAGATCGGACGACGATTCGACGACGGCTTCGACCCGGCGTTGAGCAACCCGGTCCACGACGAGGCGCTCGTCCCGCCGGCCGGCGTACTCCTGCTCGCCACCCTCAACACCGAGCCCGTCGGCTGCGGCGCCGTCAAACTGCACCGCGACGGGCCCGCCGAGATCAAACGCGTCTGGGTGGCGGACACCGTGCGCGGGCTGGGCGTCGGACGGCGACTGCTGGGCGAGCTGGAGCGGTACGCCGCCGAGCGCGGCGCGACAGCCGTGCGGCTGGACACCAACCGCAACCTCACCGAGGCGATCGCCCTGTACCGCTCGGCCGGCTACCGGGAGATCCCGCCGTACAACACCGAGCGCTACGCCCACCACTGGTTCGAAAAACGGCTCGGGCAGTGAGCGGAAGACATTGCCGGGTCCAGCCCAGGAACCGGTGGTGCAGTTGGCCGGCGGGGACGTCGGACAGATCGCGGGTGGCGTCGACGAGCTGGGCGGCCAGGTAGAGGGCGAGCGACACCAGCGCTCCGGCGTACTCCTGTCGCAGCTCTTCACGGCGGGCCGGGCAGGGCCAGTACGACACGCGAGGCCGCTTGCTCTCCGGGCGTCGCTGCCAGCTACGTCGCCAACCCTCTCCCCAGGTAGGCCGCCTCGCGACACGATCAGGGGACTCCGCCACCAGCGACCCTTTGAGGTGTGAAGGTTTGTCCTAATCTCGGCACGTTCCGACTTTCCCGTCCGAACCCTGACCAGGGACTTCGGGTCGGGCAGCGTCCTCGGATCGTCCTGGGTGGAGAGTGGCGATGAGCGGCAGCAGACGGATCGACCAGATGGCCCGACGTCAGTTCGTCAAGCTGTCCGGGGTCGCCAGCGCGGGCGGGCTTCTCGCCCTGGCCGGGGCGGACGGCGGAAGGGCCGACGGTGGTGACGGCTCACCCCAACCCTCGCCACCGCCGAACCCGGGCGGCACCGCCTGTCCGACACCGTCGGCCCTGTGCGGCTATCCCACCGACACCGGCGGCCGGTTCGACCTGTGGGACCGGGTCCAGGTCTGCCTGGGTACGCGGACCACGCCGCCGACCAACTGCCTACGCACCACGTCCGACTACGTGGTGCTGAACGGGGCGCCGCCGAACACCCACAACTATCTGCTCGTGCCGACCTGCCGGGTGAAGGGCATCGAGTGCCCGTGGATCGCCACCTCCGCCGCGCCCAACTACTGGCTGGACGCCTGGATCAACGCGCAGCCCGGGCAGCCCTCGCACGTGGTGTACCCGAACATCGGGCTCGGCATCAACTCCGCCAACGCCCGCCAGCAGGACCAACTGCACATCCACCTGGCCGGCATCCACAGTGGCATCCAGACCCAGCTGAACGCGTACGACAACGCGATAAGCAACAACCCGGCGAACTGGCGGAACCAGATCGTCCCGATCTGGGGCCTGACGGGCGGCGGCGCCCCGGCCCCCCGCTCCTACCGCGTACTGCACGTGTCGAACCTGAACGACAACCTGTTCACGCTGCTGCGCGACTTCGTCGTACGGCCAAGCGGGGCGAACATGGCCGACCAGGCGATGGCTGTCACCCCTCGCTTGATCGGCAACGGCGGGTTCTACGTCATCAACAGCGAGCCCGCCCTCCAGACCCCGCAGGGCCAGCCCGGCGGTACGGGGACCGTGGACTTCCTACTCGCGTACACCTGAGCCCCCAGGTCACGTCGGAGGCCGCACTCCAGGTCGCCACCGGGACTCGGCGCAACCTCGCATATCAGCCCTTCACCGCCCCGGCGGTGAGCCCTTCGGTCAGGAAGCGCTGCCCGAGGGCGTACATGATCACCACGGGGATGCTGACGAGCAGCGACGCGGCCGCGAGTTGTCCTTGCGGTACGACGTCCCCGGCGATCATCGACTGCATCCCCACCGGGAGCGTCTTGTACTCATCCTTGGTGATGAACACGAAGGCGAAGAGGAACTCGTTCCAGGCGTTGGTCAGGGTGAAGAGCGCGACCGCCAGCAGCCCTGGCTTGGCCAGCGGCAGCACCACCCGGCCGAATGCCTGGATACGGCTGCATCCGTCGACCAGCGCGGCCTCCTCCAACTCGATGGGGATCGACGAGAAGTACCCCACCAGCAGCCAGGTGGCGAACGGCAGCGTGAAGGTCGGGTACGTCACCACCAGGGACCACAACGAGTCGGTGAGCCGGGCGCCGATGAGCATCTGGTAAAGCGGGATGAACAGCAGCGCGCCCGGCATCACGTAGGTGAGCAGCACCGTGACGGTGAAGCCCTGCGCCCCACGGAACCGCAGCCGGGCCAGCGCGTAGCCCGCCAGGGCGGCGCAGACCAGTGCCACCGCGGTCGACGCCGCGGACACCAGCAGGGTGTTGAGGTACCAGCGGCCGAACGGCTGGTTGGCGAACAGTGCACCGAACTGCTCAAGCGTCCACGGCGTCGGCCACAGGTCGTCGGTGCGCATGACGACCTGGCCCTCGGACTTGAAGGCCGTGACGGCGATCCAGTACAGCGGGCCCAGCACGAAGAAGAGCAACCCGGCCAGCGCGACCCAGGACCCCAGGCCCGACACCACTGACGACGACCGGCGGCCACCTCGGGACTGGAGGGTCGAGACCACCCGGCCGACCGTCGCCGCGACCAGCAGAATCACCCCGAGGACCACCGCCGCCTTCCAGAAGATCTGCGGCGACGCCCAGAAGAGCAGACCGGTGACCACGGCGGCGACGACCCACGGCAGCGCCTTCCGCGTCGTCCCGGCCCACCGCCGCGTCCCGATCCACCGCGCTGCCCGGCGTCGCCGGGGCAGCTTGATGTTGCCGTCCTGGCGCAACAGGCGGACCAGGACGAACACCAACCCGCCGATGATCGGCAGCATGACGAGCGTGACGGCCGCGCCCGCGCCGTACTGCAACTGCAAAATCGCCTTCGAGTACGCGATGAGCACGTACGGCGCGGTCACGTCACCCGGGCCGCCCTGCGTCAGCAACCAGACGAGGTCGAAGTTGTTGAACGTCCAGATCGACGACAGGGTCACCGTCACGGTGATCACGTGGCGCAGTCCGGGCAGCGTCACATTGGCGAACCGCTGCCAGGACGAGGCCCCGTCGATGGTCGCCGCCTCGTAGAGGTCCGCCGGGATGGCCTTCAACCCCGCGAGGAAACACACGGTGAAGAACGGCACCCCCTTCCAGACGTTGACGAGGATCACCGACGGCATGGCCAGCGACGGGTCGGACAGCCAGCCCGCGGGCCAGCTGTCGACCAGGTGCGCGCTGGCCAGCAGCGGCCCGATCCCGGTGGCGGTGAGCAGCGTGTTGACGCTGCCGAAGATCGGGTCGAGCAGCGCACGCCAACTGAACGCCGTCACCACCGTCGGCACCACCCACGGCACCAGGAGCAACCCCGCCAGCACCGCCCGCCCGCGGCGTCGATGGTGCAGCAGCAGGGCCGCGGCCAACCCCAGCACGACCTTGAAAACCTCGGCGTACGCGGTGAAGACGAACGAGTTCACCACGCCCGTGTGGAACTGCTCGTCGCCGACGAGCGCGAGGTAGTTGTCCAGGCCGACGAAGACGCTGTCCTGCCCGTGCCGTTCCGTGGTGCTGGTGATGATCGACCGGGCGATCGGCACGAGAACAAGCCCGCCGACCAGTACCGCCATGGGCGCCAGGAACAGCGCCGCGAGCCGCCAGTCACGGCCCAGCCGCCGCTGGACCGCCGTGAGAGAGCCGGGTCCCGGCGGCGCGGGCTTCCTCGCCGCCGGGACCCGCGCAGGACGGACTGAGCTCACTGCGGCAGCCCCTGCTGGTTGAAGATCTGCACCATCTTCGCGTGGGCGGCCGTCACGGCCTGCGCCGGCGCCGTGCCCTGCACGACCTGCTGCATCATGTCGGTGAGGACGTAGGCCGACCCCACCGCCTGCTGGCCCGCGCTGGCCTTCTGCGGGAAGGCCAGGCCGTTCTTCGTGTTCAGCGGCAGCTTCAGTTCAGTGATCCTGCGCAGCATGGGGAACGCCGGGTCGCCGCTGGTAAAGAACGGGTCGGCGTCCCAGACCTTCTCCCAGGCGGGCATCACCAGGCCGGGCGCCTCCTTCGCCACCCCGAGCAGCGCGGGGGCGCTGACCAGGTACTGCGCCAGGAGCTTGGCGAGCGCCGGGTTCTTGGCACCCTTGAAGACGACGAAGCCCTGCGACTGGCCGAGCAGCAGGGGATTGTCGGTCGCCGGTCCGATGCAGTCGGAGAACACGTGGGTGTTCGCGTGCACCGGGTTCTTCTTGGTCCGGGAGTCCGCGTAGACGCTGAACTGGTTGCGGGTGTAACCGAGGATCCCGGCGAGCCAGTTCTCGTTGTTGCTGGTGTCGGTCCAGCTGGCGACCCCCGGCGGCAACATCGGCTTGTACTTGGAATTGGTGTAGATGTCGCCCAGGAAGCTCACCGCCTGCACCGTCTCCGGTGAGTTGAACGTGACCTTCCGGCCGTCGTTGGAGGCGATCGACCCGCCGTAGGCGTTGATCAGTGCCTCGATCATGCCGTTGCCGTCACCGGAGCGGTTCACCGTCATGCCCCAGCCGAACCGGCGCTTGCCCGGATCGGAGATCTCCAGGCACAGGTCCCGCAGCTCCTCCCAGCTGTAGATGTCCTTCGGGGTGATGCCCTTGTCCTGCATCCAGTCCTTGCGCAGGAACGACCCGATCCCGATGAAGTGGTACGGGATCGCGAACCACCTGCCGTCGAAGACGCAGAAGTTCTTGGCCTCGGCGCAGGGCTCGCCGTACTTGGCGGTCAGCGCCTGGACGATGTCCGTCACGTCCTCCAGGTCGCCCAGCGCCTGGAACTGCGCGACGAACCGCGAGTCGGTCATGAACGCCAGGTCCCGGGCCACCCCGCCCTTGACCTCCGCGTCAATCTTGGCCACCACGTCACCGGCGTCGGCCTGGACCAGACTGTTCTCGATCTTCGTCCCGGTGGTGTCGGCGAACTTCTTGATCGAGCTGTCGAGGGCTTCGTTCGCCGCCGTCGAGTACAGCTTCTGCGACAGCATCCCCATCGAGGAGCCCTTCATCGACGCGGCCGCGTCGATCAGCTCCTGCGGAACTTCCGGCTGCACCTTCGTGGGCGATTCGGAGGTGCCCCCACACGCGGCCAGACCGGCCGCGCCGAGCACCCCCACCCCCATCCCCAGAAAGCCGCGCCGGGACCACGCCGGTTTGATCTCCATGGACATTCGCCTCCTTAAAGTCTCCGCACCCCCGCACGCCGAAGGCCTGTCTGCCGAACACCGCGATGCTCGTGCTCCAGGCGTGTCTGTGACGGCGACCAGGGACGCGCCGCCCGCATCGATCAGCGCGTACGCGTGCTCGTTGTCGAAGTTCGTGGGGTTGAGACGGTGACGGCGGGCTCGCTCGCGCCGCCGTTCACCGTCGTCGTGATCGGCGACCGGGCCGAGGCGCTGACGTTCCAGTTCGGTCGGGTCATGCGACCACCGCCGTTCGAGATTTCGAACTAGGTTCGATATACCGGATCGAGTGGTCGCGACGCTAAGGCAGCACGGAGAGCAATGTCAATGTTTCGATGTTGTTTCGAGCCGAAAGCGGGAGGTTGGCTATCGAGGCTGCGCCCGGTAGCCCATCCGAGCCGACAACGCGGCCGCGCCCTCCCGAACCAGCCCGGTCCACTCCACCTGCGCCTGAGGCGTCCAGCGAATGATCGGCGCGGACAGGCTCATCCCAGCGATGACGGCGCCGGTATGGTCCCGGATCGCCGCGGCGACACAGCGCATCGCGGTGTCCGACTCGCCGATGTCGACCGCGACGCCCTCCACCCGGACACGGTCGAGATGCTCGCGAAGAAGATCCGGGTCGGTGATGCTGTCCGGCGTCATGCCCGGCAGAGGGTCCTTCAGCAGGACAGCGTCCAGGTCCGCCTGATCGAGGGCCGACAGCAGCACCTTGCCGACCGCCGTGCAGTGGGCGGGCAGCCGCAGCCCGACCCCGGAAACCATCCGAACCGGGTGGGTGCTGTCGAACTTGACGAGGTAGATGACATCGGCGCCGTCGAGCACCGCCACATGAACCGCCTCGTCGCACGCGGCGGCCACGTCCCGCGCGACGCCCTGCGCCTCGCGTACCAGATCAAGCCGGCCCGCGAACGCCGCGCCCAGCTGGAACAGCGGCATGCCGAGCCGATACTGCACCGGCTGACCCGGTATGGAGATCAGGTACGCGCGGGCCTCAAGCGTCACGAGCAACTCGTGGACGGTCGTGCGGGGCAGATCGAGTCGCTCCATCACCTGGCGGGCCGACAGTTGGGGGCAGTCCAGGAACAGTTCGAGGACGTCGAGCGCGCGGTTGACCGCCGGTACCACACGGGGCATGTTCGATAGTCCCTTCGCAGTGCCGGACCCGTGTCAACGATCTCCACACGGGCCAGCACCTGAAGAGGATATCTACGTCGGCCCCCGGCGCCAGGTGCCGGACGTGTCGCTGGTCAGAGGGTTGTTGGGGCGCTATGTAACTGAATGTCGGCCCATGGCGCCTCCGGCGGGAGTCACGGCGTCCAATTCGGTCACCGGCCACCTCCGCCTTGACCGGACGAACGTCTGACCCTCGCCGCGTCCCTGAGTCAACATCGGATGCCAGTCCGTCGGCGGGCCCCACCTCTTTCTCAGCGACGGCTCAGGTGACCAGTCACAAGTTGAACCAGATGTCTTTGCTCACCTGCCCATTTAGACACGGTTTTCTTCGCGCCCACTCTTGAGGCGAAAATTCGTCGGTTACTCCCGCTACGATCTTGCACGCAGGTAATGCCAGGACGGCATCCGGCTGGCGATGGGTCATGCGCCGGCCTCCACTTTCGACATCGGGAGACCACGTGAAGAAGAGGCTGATCGGCGTCGCGTCCACCCTTGCCATCGCCCTCGGTGGGACGCTGGCAATCGGCGCCCCGGCCCAGGCTGCCACCCCCGCCATCATGATTACCAAGGCTTACTACAACTCGCCCGGCAGCGACACTGGCTCAAACACCAGCCTGAACGCCGAATACGTGCGGCTGACCAACAAGCGCACTTCGACAATCAACCTCAAGTCCTGGACTCTGCGTGACAAGTCCAACCATGTCTACACGTTCAGCAGCAATTTCAATCTGAAGGCCGGCGCCAGCGTGGTTATCCACACCGGCAAGGGCACCAACACCGGTAGCAACCGTTACTGGGGGCGCGCCCCATACGTGTGGAACAACACCGGAGACACCGCCTACCTGCGCAACTCGGCAGGCGCGGCGATCGACAGCTGCTCGTGGGGCAGCAGCGGCAGCTACACCAACTGCTGACGGCACCTCCGCAACAGGTTCAGCGCCGGCCCACCTCGCAAGACGGGCCGGCGTTCACGTTTGTGATCGACTCCAGTGCGGGTCGGGCCGTGTTCCGGCAGTTCGCGGGACGCCGACGTTCCTGATCCAGCCCGGTCCGCTACCCGTCGCCGTCGTGGTATCGGCAGGCGACGATCTCGACATCGTCCTTGGTGATCCAATGCTGGATCGGTTGGATGGACTGGGCGAGGAGATGCTCTTTCCAACCACGTAGGCCGTTGCCGGTCCAGTCGCCGTAGGCGCGTTTGGCAGGGGCGGTGCCGTACTTCGCGACCTCGGCCAGCAGCGGAACGGCGGCCGCCGGCTAAGCGTGGTCGGCGTCGATGAGGACTGCCAAGCGGTCACATCAGTACGCTCCGACGCGAGATCCTACCGCTTGGTCGATGCGCTATGGGTCCGGCAATTCAATGCGGGCCCTTCGGGGCTGGTGCGTCGGCGGCTTGTTCAAGGCGCTAAGGACGGCGACATCGACCGGTCATGTGAGTGCTGGCTGTGCGACTGGATTGGCCGCGCTTCGCACGGAGTTGGCGGCATTGCGAGCCGATGTCGCTCGTCTGCTGCCGCCGCCCGGCGGGGCGGCGAGGTGGCGCCCGACCGCTGCCAGCCGATCGGCCGGTGCTCGACCAAGCGAAGTTGCTGCCAGCGGAGTTGCGTTTTTAGCGTTTATGTCGCATGCTCCAACTATGGTGACGGTGAGTGGTGACCTTCTGACCACTGGTCAGGTTGCCGAACTGCTGGGGTCGTCGCGTCAGCAGGTGGTCAACCTGTGCGAGCGTGGGGATCTGCCGTTCGTGAAAGTCGGTAAGCATCGGAGGATAGAGCGGGCCGCGGTTGAGGCGTTCCTGCGTCCCAAGCCGGTGCTGACTCGTGATCAGCTCAAGTCGTTGTGGCTGCATCAGGCGGTGGCCGGCAGCTTGGTGACTGAACCAGACAAGGTGCTGAGCAAGGCCAGGGAGAATCTCGATCGGCTCCTCCGGCAGCATCAAGGGACCATGACCGAGCTCTGGCTGAAGCGTTGGCAGGAAAAGATGAACGAGGGAGTGGGAGCCGTCCTCAAGGTGCTGGCTTCGGAGGACCCGGAAGCTGTGGAGCTACGACAGAACTCACCCTTCGCGGGGGTCCTTTCGCAGCCGCAGCGTAAGAAGATTCTTGACTCCTTTGCCCGCAGCGGTTGGAAGCGAGCAGCGTGAGGCGCGAGCAACTGGAGCATGTCCTGCGGTCGGCGTGCCAAATCGTCGGAGAGCGGGACGTGCTCGTCATCGGCAGCCAGTCGGTGCTGGGATCGATTCCGGAGAGCAGGCTTCCGCTGGAGGCCACTGCCTCGATGGAGGTCGACGTAGCCTTCTTCGATGACCCGGATGACAAGAAGGCTGACCAGGTCGACGGCGCGATTGGCGAGCTCTCGCCGTTCCATGAGATGAACGGTTACTACGCACAAGGCGTGAGCGTCTCGACCGCAGTGCTGCCCGGTGGGTGGCGGGACCGGTTGGTTTTGGTGGAGTCCCAGAGCACCCAACCGGGGCGCGGCTACACGCTCGAACCGCACGACTGTGTGGTATCCAAGCTGGTCGCCGGCAGAGATAAGGACCACGCCTTCGCCAATGCGCTGATCCAGGCCGGGCTGATTGATCCAGCAGTGGTTGCCGAACGGATCGAGTCGGTTGACGTCCACACCTTGGTGCTGAAGCGACTCAGGGCCTGGATCTCCATGTACCTGCCGGCGACCTAAGAAGCGAATCGCTCGGCCTCGGCAGGATTTGCGTCGCTTTCGGCCGTCGGCAGCTGTTATCGGTGTTAGGGGTGCCCCAGCCTTGTGCCGATGACCTCGACGCAGGTTCCTGCCAAAGGAAAGCACCTTCCACTTCCGGCGCCACTTCTTAGCGACGACGTTGATGAGCAACAGCATCGGGCCCCACGAGCTGCGGAAGACCTTGGGGTACGCCCACCGGCGGACAGGTTGGAGACCTGCATCCGTTGGTTCGGGTTCTTGCAGCTCAAACTGGGTCTTTGGTGGGCCGCCAGGGACTCGAACCCTGAACCTATGGATTAAAAGTCCACAGCTCTGCCATTGAGCTAGCGGCCCGCGCGCTCAGGTTACCCGACGGTGAGCGGCGACGGCTCTTGGCTTCCGGCCAGCCGTCGATGGCCCGACCGCACCCTGCTCTCCACCCACCTCGTCCTTGATCGACTCGGGATTCAGGAAGTCGTGCTGTTCTGGCCGCTCGGATGCCCCGACTTTCGAGAAGTCGAGTGGATCATGCCGCGGGCCGCGGGCCGCGGGCCGCGGGCGGCGGGCGGCGGGCGGGCCATGCAACCTTTTCGGCTCGCAGCCGGTACTACTTTGCGACGGGCCGGGCAGAGGGGCGTACGCATGATCACACCTGAGGGCTTCGACGACTTCGTCGCAACCCGCTCCCCGCGGCTGCTGCGGACCGCATTCCTGCTCACCGGCGAGTGGGCATCGGCGGAAGATCTGTTGCAGACCGCGCTGGCACGGGCATGGGAGGCGTGGCACCGCATCGACGGTGATCCCGAGCCGTACGTGCGACGGATCCTCGCTAACGCGTACGCGTCGTCCTGGCGGCGCAGATGGCGGGGCGAGCTACCCACCGCCGACCCTCCCGAGGCGGTCGTCGATGCCGACCCACATGCCGGCGTCGATGATCGCGACCGCCTCTGGCGGGCACTGGGCCGCCTGCCCCGGCGCCAACGCGCTGTGCTTGTACTGCGCTACTTCGAGGACCTCTCGGAGGTCGAGATCGCCGACACCCTCGGCTGCTCGGTCGGCACCGTCAAGAGTCAGGCCAGCCGGGCGATGGCCAAACTCCGCCTCGACGCGACCCTGGCGCCGGAAGGGATGCTGCAATGAACGTGACCGATCTCAAGCAGGTCTTCGACGAGCGTTCCGAAGACTCGGCGGAGCACGTCGTTCATCACCTGCGGCTGCACGGCGTACACGCGAAGGTTGTCGCGCGTCGCCGCCTGCGGATCGCGACCTGGACCACCTGCGCGGTGGTCGCCCTGGCCGGCCTCGCCGCGGCCGCCGTCGTGCCAGGACTCCGCAGGGATGTCGCGCCCACCCCGGCGGACGGCGCTTCCCCAGTACGCACCATCGAGGGGTTCCCGGAGTACGCCAACGGCGCGCGAGTCGTGGCCGCGAAGTCCACGCAGCTGCCGGAGCGCCGCATCGAGGTGACGATCGTGCCGGAAACTCTCGATCTCGTCGTGTTCAATCGCTGCGACAGCACTGACGAGAAGATCGCGCTAGGCATGGCGTTGACCGTCAACGGCCACGATCTCAGCGAGGGTAGCTGCAGCAGCGCCATCCGACCTTCGGGCTGGAACGCACGAGGTGTCGAGGTCGGCAGGCCCGCCACGTTCGTCATGACGATCAACGGAGCGCAGCGGTCCGAGGAGACGGGTGACGTCTCGGTGCCGATCCCGGACGCTGGCACTTTTGGGATCGCGATCGGCGAGCGGGTCCCGTTCGACCGGTATCCGCTGCCTCCCCGGCCAGCAACGCTCGGCTCGCTGGACCAGGCGCTCCCGGCAGGCTGCACCGAGGCGTTGTGCCCGGACGCCGTCATCATCCGGTCGAACCCAGACGATCCGATGCGCTCCGTCCGGCGGACCCTGACCTGGAGGCCGTTGGACTCGATCGGCATGGTCGCCCAGACGCCGGGGCTCCTCCACCTCCGGGTCAACGGGGTGGAGGTCATGACCGGTGAGTGGTGGGACTACGCGATGAGCGGTAACGGGATGTACGGAGACAAGGACGCGGCCTGGAAGCGCGAGTTTGGCCTCGACCTACGTCCTGGCGAGTCAGTGACCATCGAGATTGTGCCTGAACACTTCACCGGATCCTGGCAGGTCGTCTTCGTGCCAGACGGTCTGCGGAAGAGTGGGTAGCGGTCTCATCGGGTTCCGTTGCCAGGTCAGATAGTCTTCCCAACCCGTCCGGCGAACTGGACCTTCACGCTGCCCGCACCGCCCGCCGAGCCATGAACCTCGCCCGGCCAGCGGCCACCTCGCCCACAATCTGGCGACCGCGCGGCCGAGCTATTTGGCCGCCTCCCGGCCGCTGCCGTTTCGTGGCTGGTTCACAACCTCGCCGGCGCAATCAGCGGCGGACAGGCTTCCGCAGCGATCTCCTCGGCCATCCTTGTCGGCGCCGACGGCCGCAGAGGACGACACCTGACCTGACCGGCAAGATCCGCCAGTGATCGCCCTTGGTTAGGACCGGGCCGGCGTTTCTGAACGCCTGGCCACCGGTATAGCTTCATCACCGATATATTGAGGCCATGGCCACACCCACGCCGCTACGGGAGCCCACCTTCCTCATCCTCACCGCCCTTGCGCGGGAGCCCATGCACGGCTACGGCATCATCAGCGACGTCGCCGCGCTCTCCGGGGGTCGGCTGGCACTGCGGCCCGGCACCCTTTACGGCGCGCTGGATCGCCTCAGCGACGAAGGGCTGGTCGAGCGGGACCACGAGGAGGTCGTCGAGGGACGGCTGCGCCGCTACTACCGGCTCACCGAAGCGGGCCGGTCCGTGCTCACCGCGGAGACCGAACGTCTGCGCCGCAATGTCGAGGCCGCCAGCCAGCGGCTACGGATTCGGCCCGCAGGCATCCCCGCCGCCGGCGACACCTCACGCGCCCCTGTCAACCTCCCGGGGGCGGTCGCCCGCCCCACCCTTCGACCGACCGGAGGCCTGGCATGAACCAGCCCAACCCCGCGCCGGAACAGGCCGGATCGCCACTGGAGTCCCGCTACCGGCGGCTGCTGCGCGCCTACCCGGGTGACTACCAGGCCGAGCGGGGCGACGAGATCGTCGGGACGTACCTCGACACGGTCGGACCGGGGCGGCGCTGGCCCTCCCCACACGACGCCCTCGACCTGCTCGCTGCTGGACTTCGGGAGCGACTGCGCGGGTACGGCGCCCTCGGGCTGGCCGCCGCCCTTCCGCTGGCCGCGACCGCCGCGCTGAACACTCTCGTCGCACTGGCGGCCTTCCTGCTCCTTCGGGTCGAGCTGAACGACCCTCGCGTCACCGGGCTGGACCCGGCGGGTCCGTTCCAGACCCTCGGCGCCGTCATCTGGCTGGGCTGGCTGGTCGTCGGCCTCACCGCGACGGCGCTGCCCGGGTCTTGGGCGCGGACCGCCGCGATCGGTGGTCTCCTGCTGACCGTCGCACTGCCACTTGTGGCCGCTCTCATCGGACAACCCCGACCGCCGCTGTCCGTGCTGCTCCCCACCATCGCGCTTGGCCTCGCCACCCTCGCACTAACCTCTCATCCCAGCTGGATCGCACGAGGCCTGCCGCTCCTCGCGGCCGGCTCCGGAACAGCCGTGTCCGCGGCTTTCAGCTCTGCCGAGAACGGCGGGAATTGGTTCGTCTTCTACAGCTCGACCCCGGAACTTCTGGCGATGGCCGGGGGGCTTTTGTTTGCCCTGGTCCTACTCGTCGGACTCGGCCGCGCCCTGCGCGCCGATGACACCGGACTCTGGGCGACGCTGCTCCTCACCACCCCCGCCGGTCTGCTCGGCACCGATCAACTCAGCCAGGCGATCTGGGGGACCAGCGGCGGACACACCCCGGCGGGCCTCGTCGTCACCACTGGGTCTTTGATTCTTCTCGCTGGCGCGGCGCTGCTCACAGTTGCCCTCACGTGTCAGGCCGCACGACACCGGACCGTACGTCGACGAGTGCTGGACAACGCCTGCGGGACCTGCGGGGATCAGCCGGGAGCGACAGCAGAGGGGTGATACTTCCGCAGCTAGCGGCCCGCGCGCTCAGGTTACCCGCCGGTGAGCGCCGACGACTCCCGGCTTCCGGCCGGCCGTCGATGGCTGCGGCTGGCCGGTCATCACCCGCCTCGCCCTTGATCGACTCGCGTTTCCGGAAGTCGGGGTGTCGTGGCCGGTCGGTTGGCCCGAGTTTCAGGAAGTCGAGTTGATCAAGCCGGCCGTGGGCCGTGGGCGTGTCGGTGGGTGGTGGTTGAGCTGCGGCTGGGCGGGTACGGGGTCGGGCATGCGGATCGTGGTGGTGGGGGCCAGCGGCAACGTCGGTACGGCGCTGCTGCGGCGGCTGCGCCGGGAGCGGGGCGTGGAGTTGGCCGGGGTCGTTCGACGGTTGCCCGGCCCGGATGCCGGCGAGCCGTACGACCAGGTGGAGTGGCACTCCTGTGACATCGGCGCGCCGGGTGCGGCCGGGCAGCTCGCCGAGGTGTTCGCGGGTGCGGACGTGGTGGTGCACCTGGCCTGGCAGATCCAGCCCAGCCATGACCAGCGGGTGCTGCGCCGGACCAACGTCGAGGGCAGCCGGGCGGTGATCGACGCGGTGGTCCGGGCCGGTGTGCCGGCCCTGGTGTACGCCTCGTCGGTCGGCACCTACGCGCCCGGCCCGAAGGACCACCCGATCAGCGAACGGTGGCCGGCCACCGGTGTGCCCGGCTCGTCGTACAGCGAGCACAAGGCCGAGGTGGAGGCACTGCTGGACGGGGTCGAACAGGACCACCCCACGCTGCGGGTGGTGCGGATGCGACCCGGGTTGATTTTCCAGCGGGCCGCCGGTGCGGAGATCACGCGTTACTTCCTCGGCCCGCTGGCTCCGGTGCGGCTGCTGCGCTTCGGCCGGATCCCGCTGGTGCCGACGAACCGTCGGTTGCGGATGCAGGCGGTACACGCCGACGACGTTGCCGACGCGTACGCCCGAGCGGTGTTGGGTGATGCGCGCGGCGCCTTCAACGTCGCCGCGGACCCGGTGCTCACCCCGGAGCTGGTGGCCCGGCACTTCCACGGTTGGACGGTGCCGGTCGCCGCGCCGGTGTTGCGCGCGGCGGCTGCGCTGACCTGGCGGGCGCGGCTGCAACCGGTCGACGCGGGCTGGGTGGAGCTTGGTCTGAACGCCCCGCTGATGTCCAGCGAACGCGCCGAGACCGAGCTGGGTTGGCAGCCGAAGATCAGTGCGCTGACGGCGCTCAAGGAACTCTTCGCCGGGATGGCCGACGGCGACCACACGGCGAGCCCGCCGATGTCCGGCGCACGGGACCTGCCCGGTCGCCCCGCCGCACTCCTGCACGCCCGCCCCCCAGGCGAAGGAAACCCCTACTGAGGTACGCAGCCTCAGCTCAGCTTGGAGCCGGTCACCGTGGGGTTGCGGGCGCCGAGGAAGAAGATGCCGGGGAAGCCGCGGGTCTCGAACTTGGCGCTGGGGTTGCGGCGAAGGGTCGAGTTCTCGATCTTCATCGTGCCGGTGCGGTTGTTGCTCACGAAGAAGACCGCGCCGCCGCCCTCGTTGGCCTTGTTGTTCTCGATGATCGTGCCGGCGAGCCGTACGGTGAACTCGTTGCCGTCGCAGTAGATCGCGCCGCCGCTGCCGCCGCCCGGTGTGCCGGACTTGGCCGGGTTGGCGCCGCTGCCGATCGCCTCGTTGTTCCTCAGCAGGCTGTTCAGCACCACCCAGGAGACGCCGATGCTGCTCAGCGCGCCTCCGTTGGAGCAGGAACCGCCGTCGAAGGTGCTGCCCACGACGTACACCGGCTTGTTCTCGTACTGGCTCAGCACTCGGATGGCCGCGCCGCCCAGGTCGGGGCCGGTGCGGTCGCAGCGGTTGCGGACGAAGCGCGAGTTGACCACCTTCAACCGCCCGCCGCGTACGAAGATCGCCCCACCGCCGCCGCCCTCGGCCTTCTCGCCTGTGGAGTTGCCGTCGGCGAAGGTCAGGTTCTGCACGGTGAGCTGCGGGTGATCCTGGTTCTGGCAGTGCGAGGTGGTGAAGCCCTGGGCCTCGTCGCAGGTGTTCATGTAGAGGATGCGGCGCTGCCCCTGGCCGCTGAGCGTGACAGTGCCGCCGCCGTCCAGCACGACCTTCGGCCCGTTGGCGTTGCGGACCTTCGCGGTGGCGGCCATCTTGATCGTCACCGGGGCCGGTCCACAGTTGAACGTGATGACACCGCCGGCCGCGACGGCCTTGACCACCGCTGCGGAGGTGCAGCTCGCCGGGGTGCCGGTGCCGATGGTCCGGGTCGGCTTCGAGGTGTCCACCGCCCGTGCCTCGGCCGGCACCGTGGCCTTGCCGTTCGGGTTGCCGGCCGCGAGCACCTTGGTGGCGGGCTTCGGGCTCGCGCTGGCCCCGGGGCCGCCGAGGCCGTCCCGGGCCACCGGCGCTTCGGCCTGGCCGCCGCTCGGCGACGGCGAAGCGGACGAGCCGGCCTCGAAGGCGGGGGCCGGGTCGTTGGGGGCGCAGGCGGGCAGGGTCGCGGTGGCGACACCGAGGACGAGGAGAGCGGCAAGCGATGTCATGCGCACCCTGGTGATGCTAGGAGCCACGACGGCGTCGCGACGAATCCGCCGAGCCGGTTTAATGCACTGCTAAGCCGCCATCGTCAGACGTGGGAGAGGGCGAAGGCGGTCAGGAAACCGGCGACCGTGATCAGACCGACCAGCAGGTGCGCGTCCTCGAACGCCTCCGGGACCATGGTGTCGGTGATCATGGCGAGGATCGCCCCGGCGGCCAACGCCGTGATGGCGGCCAGCACCTCCGGCGGCGCGCCGCCCAGCAGGGTGTTGCCGACCAGCGCGGCGACGCCACTGATCAGCGCGATCCCGGTCCAGAGCAGGAAGACGTACCGTCGGGTGCGGCCGGCCTGGCGCATGCCGGCCGCGCTGGACAACCCCTCCGGAACGTTGCTGAGGAACACCGCCGCCACCGTGACCAGGCTGACCGCGCCGCCGCTGAGCAGGCTGGCGCCGATCACCACCGATTCCGGTACGCCGTCGAGGAGCGCGCCCACCGCGATCGCCGACCCGGAGCCGGGCTGCTCGCCCTCGGAGGGCTGCTGCTCGCCGGACCGCTTGCGATGACGCGCGCCGCGCCGGGCCAGCGCCACGTTGGCGAGGGTGTACGCACCCGTGCCGCCGGCCGCGCCGATCACGGTGGGCAGCATTCCGCCCTGGTCGTGGGCGACCTCGATCAGCTCGTAGGAGACCGCGGAGAGCAGCACCCCCGCGCCGAACGCCATGATCGACGCGGTGAGCCGCTGCGGGACGCGGACGAACCAGCCGACCGCCGCCCCGATCAGCAGCGCCGACCCGGCCAGCAGTCCCCAGCCACCCGCCTGTAACCACTCCGGCATTCTGGGGAACGTACCCGGTGCGGCCCGGGTGGCAAACCGCGCTCAGAAGTCGGCGAAGAGGTACGGCACCCGGCGGGGGAACAGGCCGCGTAGCTCCGTGGCGGCGTCCCCCGGAACCTCGCCAAGGCCGCGTAGCGGCAGCTCGGCCGGGTCCAGCACCCCGTACGCGAGGGCGGAGAGCCCGGCGGCGGTGAGCGTGGCCGTCGGCGCGCGGCCGGTGGTGTCGTCGACCAGCTCCAGCGCGCCGGTCGTGCCGTCGAGCAGGTGGGTGCCGGCCAGCCAACGGTCCCCGGTCAGCTCGATCCGCACCCGGCCCGAGCCGGCGGGCAGCCCGCGCAACGCGTCCAGCGACAGCAGCCGGGCCATCGGCGCGGACGAGCCCGGCACTGCCGTCCGGGCCTCGACGTGCACGTCCAGGTCGGTCAGCCACAGCTCGGGCAACTCGTCCGGCGGCACCTGAACGGTGACCCGCTCGATCTGGTCGACGTGCCGGGCGAAGAACTGCAACAGCAGCGCCCGCGCGAGCGGATCGGTGACCAGCAGTTCGTTGCCGTGCAGCGTGCCGCCGTGTTCGTCGATCCGGTACGTCACCGCACCGGTGACCTCCCCGGCCACCCGTGCGGTGAGCAGCCAGAACTCGTCCCGGTCGCGCATTCCGATCGCCCGGTGCTCCGGGAAGATCGCGAAGCCGTGTCGTTCCTGGAGGTTGCGCTCGGTGAACGCCCGCCACGCCGGATAGCCGGCGGCGATGCGTTCCCAGCCCACCTCGCCGGGCAGCTCCACCGTGAGCAGCGAGCCCAGGTTGGCCGGGGTGAAGGTGACCCGCCGTGGCTTGGGCAGCCCGGCGTAGCCGAACCGGGCGTAGAAGCTGGGCCGGAACGGATAGAGCGCGCTGAGCGAATGCCCCTCGTCGCGCATCTCGTCGAGGAGTTGGTGCAGCAACGTCCGGACGTGCCCCTGCCGGCGGGCCAGTGGATGGGTCGCCACCCCGGCGACACCGGCCATCGGCAGCACCACGCCACGCAGGTTCTGTCGCATCGGAATGGCCGAGACGGCGGCCAACGTGGTGCCGTCCTCCTCGGCGATCAGCGTCCGGTTGCCCTGGTTGTAGGGCAGGTAGTCGCGGAACTCCGCGGTCCGGGCAGCACTGAGCGGCGAGGACTCGAAGGCGTACGCGGCGAGCGGAAAGCTGGTGGTGAGACGGTCGTCGTCGGTCACCCGGCGGATGGTCATTCGCCCATCTCAACCCGCCGCGCGGGTCGCAGCAACCGGATTGGCCCGATCTGCCGGGCCGTCCGCCGAGCCACCCCGGTCGCCGCGGCGCCGAGGTCAGCGGGCGACGACGTCGGAGACCACGACTGTGACGTTGTCCGGCGCGCCGGCGTGGTGGGCGAGCTTCACCAACTGCTCACCGCACTGCTGGCGGTCTGCGTACATGCCCAGGGCCGCCGCGATGGCCTCGTCCTCGACGTAGTCGGAGAGCCCGTCGCTGCACAGCAGCAGCCGGTCGCCGGGGACCACGGCGAGCACACCCACCGCGGGTGGGGTGTCGGCGCCCTGCACGGCCCGGGTCACCAGGGACCGCTGCGGGTGGTGGCGGGCCTGCTCGGGAGAGAGGGTGCCCTGATCGACAAGTGCCTGCACGAACGTGTCGTCCCGGGTGAGCTGGGTCAGCTCCCCGTCGCGCAGCAGGTAGCAGCGGGAGTCGCCCACCTGGGCCAGCACCAGCGTCTCCCCGGCCAGCAGCGCCGCGGTGAGCGTCGTCCCCATGCCGTCCCGGCTCGGGTCGACGGTGATGGCGGCGTGGATGCGCTGGTTGGCGGTGCTGACCACGGCACGCAGAGCGTCGGCGGCGCCGTCGGGGTCGGTGGGCGGAGCCAGCTCGTCCAGGATCCGGATCACGATCTCGCTCGCCACCTCGCCCGCAGGCAGCCCACCCATGCCGTCGGCGACCGCGATCAGGCGGTCACCGGCGAGGGCGGAGTCCTCGTTGTTGGTGCGCACCAAGCCAATGTCGTTGAGGATGACCGAGCGGAGGATGAGCGTCATGGGGTCAAGCTTGCCAAGAACAACCCGCATTCGTCTCTACGCCTCCTACCTCGGTCGAGAAATGATTGCGATTTTCGTCGACCGGTAGAACGGTCGGTGACCGATCGGCCGCGCCTCAGCGGCGCGGATAGCGCAGTAGCAGGCTGGCGGCCACCTCCTCGTCACCCACCGCCGCGTAGCTGTGCGGCACGTCCGACACCCAGCGGAGGTGACCACCGGCCGGGGCGGTCAGCGGTGCGTCGACCGGCCCGGCGCGCAGCACCCCGGCGAACACGGTGATGTGCTCGGTGACCCCCGGCGCGTGGGCGGGGGAGAGCTGGGTGACGCCGGGCGCGACCCGCATCCGGTACAGCTCGTAGGTCGCATCGGTGTCGGTGAACACCTCCAGCAGGGTGGCGGTGACCGCGGTGCCGTGCACTGTGGGCTCGGTCGCGGGTTCGGCCAGCAGGGCGGTGAACGGTACGCCGAGCTGCGCGGTGACCGCCCAGAGCGTCTCCAGGGTCGGGTTGCGGGTGCCGTGCTCCAGGCCGGAGAGGGTGGCCTTTCCGATACCGGCGAGCCGGGCGAGTGTGGACAGCGAGAGCCCTCGCTCCTCGCGTAGGGCACGGACCCGGCGGCCGACGACGGCGGGATCCACGTCGAGGCCCGGACGCGGGTCTGGTGGTGGGTGCGGCACCCGGCTATCGTGCTACACGCTTCCGTTCCGTAAACGGAACAGTCGGGAGGGTGGGGTGGCCGGACGCGTGCAACCGGTGCTGGCGGGGGTGGTGACCGCGCTGGTGGGCTTCGCCAGTTCGTTCACCGTCGTGCTGGCCGGGCTCCGGGCGGCGGGCGCGTCCGACGCGCAGGCCGCCTCCGGCCTGCTCGCTCTCTGCGTGGCGAGCGGACTCGTCGCCGCATGGCTGGGCTGGCGGTACCGGATACCGATGAGCGCGGCCTGGTCCACTCCGGGCGCGGCGCTGCTGGTGGCGACCGGACCACCGCCGGGCGGATGGCGGGTAGCGGTGGGCGCGTTCCTCGTCTCCAGTCTGCTGATCGTCGCGGCCGGGCTGTTCCCGCCACTCGGCCGGGCGGTGGCCGCCATCCCCAAGCCGGTGGCCGGCGCGATGCTCGCCGGGGTGCTGCTGCCGCTGTGCACCGCCCCGGTCCGCGCGCTGGTCGAACTGCCGATGGTGGCCGGGCCGGTGGTGGTCGGCTGGCTGCTGCTGCACCGGTTCGCCCGCCGCTGGGCGGTGCCCGGCGCGCTGGTGGTGGCGGTGGTGGCGATCGCGCTGACCACACCGCCGGCCGGCCTGACCGGTGCCGCGCTGATCCCATCGGTCACGTTGACCGCGCCGGCCTGGAACGCGTCCGCCCTGGTCGGGCTGGCCCTGCCGCTGTTCCTGGTCACCATGGCCGCGCAGAACGTACCCGGCATGGCCGTGCTGGTCGGCTACGGCTACCGTCCGCCGTTCGGCGCCGCGCTGCGGACCACCGGCCTGGCCAGTCTGCTCGCCGCCCCGGCCGGCGGGCACGCGGTGAACCTCGCGGCGATCACCGCCGCGCTGGCCGCCGGCCCCGATGCGCACCCGGATCCGGAGCGCCGGTGGATCGCCTCGGTCACCGCCGGCGCCGGGCTGGCCGTGCTCGGCCTGGGCGCCGGCGTGGCCACCACACTGGTCGCGGTCGCCCCACCGATCCTCATCGAGGCGGTCGCTGGGCTGGCGCTCCTGGGCGCCCTCGCCACCGCGCTCGCGTCGGCGGTGACCGACCCGGCGACCCGCGAGGCCGCCGTGGTCACCTTCGTGGTGACCGCGTCCGGGGTGACGCTGATCGGCGTGGGCGGCGCGTTCTGGGGCCTGGTCGCCGGCTGCCTGATGCTGCTGCTCTTCCACAGCCGATCAGGGCAGTGGGGTCACTCCTCGGGCGGCAGGTCGGCCACACCCACGGCCAGGAGGACCCGGCCGTCGGCCACCGACCCGATCCGGTCGGCCGGTACGTAGACCGCGCCGGTGCGGGTCAGCTCGGTCGAGACCTTCAGGTAGCCGCTGTGCAGCAGCCGCGCCGCCAGATCGGCCGGCACGTCCGGCTCCTCGACCGCGGTCGCCTCGATCAGCTCGTCCAGGCTGCTGCCGGGGTCGGCGGTGGGTGTCTGGACGGTCACCGCGTTCGGGTCGCCCCGCTGGACGAGGTCCACGGTCCCGACTTCGGTGCCGGCTGAATCGATCACCGGCATCCCGGTGGTGATCCGCGAGATGGTCGCCTGCTGCGCGTCCTGCTGATCCATCTCGCTGCGGTTCCCGGGGCCGCGCGCCGCTAAACGCCGTCGCTCGCAGGCGCCGCGCTTCGCTCTGGCGCACGGCTCTCGAAGCGATGGGGCTGGAGAGCGTGATGACTGGGTGGCATCACGATGCCGCAGAGTCATCACCGTGAAGAGCGGCACCGCCTCCGGGCGACGGACCCGTCCGTTCAGCCGTTCGGGAGGGTCCAGCCGCCGGGCGGGCGGGGGGACAGCTCCCGCCAGGTGTCCGGGCCGTCGAGCAGCGCCCGGACGGTCTCCTCGGCCTCGTCCGCACTGCCGTACTCGTAGAAACGGGAGATGCCCTCGGCGCCGCCGGCCCGCTGCTCGACGTGCCACCGGTCGGCGTCCACCCGCAGGAAGACGTCCCGCCGGGCCAGTCGCCCCCACTTCCCGTTCCACCAGTGCTTTCGCTGCTCCATGCCGGGACTCTATCGAACACACGTACGAGAAGGTGCGGCCCCTGCGGGAATCCCACAGGGGCCGATGTGCATCCGTTCGGGTCAGCGCTGCGTCGGCGGCTCGGTGCGACGGCCCAGCACGTCGTCCAGCGCCCCGCGCTGCTGGCCCGGGGTGGTGTGACCGGCGGAGACCAGGGCGTCCCGGATCTCGGTGAGCAGCTTGACCTCCTCGCTTGGCGCCGCCGGCGGCGGCTCCTCGCCCCGCTGCCGACGCTCGGCCAGCTTGTTCATCGGGAACACCACGAAGAAGTAGAGCACCGCCGCGGTGAGCAGAAACGTGATCAGGGCGTTGATGAACCCCGCCCAGTCCATGAAGTTGCCCTTGCTGATCTCCCACTGGCCAGCGAACTGATCTTCGCCACCGCCGACCAGCTTGATGATCGGCTTGAGGAACGAGTTGGTGAGGGCGGTGACCACGCCCGTGAACGCGGCGCCGATGACGACACCGACCGCCAGGTCGACGACGTTGCCGCGCATGATGAAGTCTTTGAAGCCCTTGAGCATTCGTACTCCCGAGGTGTCCGCTTTTCTGTCGGGCACAACCTATGCCCGTTCGGCGGGTTCCAGAAAAGCGCCGGCTTCGAGCGCCGCCCGGCCGGGATCGCCGGCCCGGATCGCCTCGACCAACCGGGTGTGGTCGACGTAGCGCTCGGGGGTGAGTGCCTCACCCATGGCCTGGGCGACAGTGCTGCGCAGGGCGGTGCCGACCGAGGCGTACAGCTCGGCGAGCATGGCGTTGTGCGCGGCGGCGACCACCGCCGTGTGCAGTGCCGCGTCGGCCTCGACGAACGCGTCGACCCGGCCGCCGTGCCAGGCGGCCTCGCGCTGGGCGAGCGCGCCGTCGAGCGCCGCCAGGTCCTCCGGGGTACGCCTCAGCGCGGCGAGCCGGGCGGCCTCCACCTCGAAGGCACGGCGTACCTCGATGACCTCGGCCATCCGGTCGTCGGCGAGTCGGCGGGCGACCACCGGTGCCAGTTCGTCGGTGGACACCACGTACGTGCCGGAGCCCTGCCGGCATTCCAGCACCCCGGCGTGCACCAGGGCGCGGACCGCCTCGCGGACCGTGTTGCGCCCCACGCCCAGCGCGGCGACGAGTTGTGGCTCGGTGGGGATGCGCCCGCCGACGGGCCATTCGCCGCCGAGGATCCGGGCGCGGAGCTGCTCGGTGGTCTGCCGGACCCGGTGGCCGCGCGGTGGCACGGGTGGCTGGCCGGGGGGCGGCACCGGTGGGGCGGAGGGGAATTCAACCGACGGTGGCACTGGTTACATCACCGGTCCCAAATTCATCCCATGATTGTAGGTTAGAGGCCATGACCCCGCCACCCATCGCTGCTCCGGCCCCGCCCGCCCCCGTCGCCGTTGACACCCGCCCGACGGGCGACGCTGCGGGCGGCCGGACCCACCCGGCGACCGGTGGCGCGCTGGTGTTGGTCGGGATGCTGCTGGTCGCGCTGAACCTGCGTGCCGTGGTGACCAGCCTCGGCGCCCTGCTCGACGAGGTCCGCGACGGGCTGGGCCTCTCCGGCGTCACCGCCGGTCTGGTCACCACCCTGCCGACCATCGCGTTCGCCGGCCTGGGCGCGCTCACCCCGTGGCTGGTCCGCCGGGTGGCACCGGCCCGGGTGCTGGTGGTCGCCATGCTCGCCCTCGCCGTTGGCCAGGTGCTGCGGGTCGCCACCGACTCGGCCTTGATCTTCGTGCTCACCAGCGCGCTGGCGCTGTCCGGCATCGCGGTCGCCAACATCCTGCTGCCGATGCTGGTCAAGCAGCACTTCCCGCACCGCACCGGCCTGGTCACCGGGGCGTACACCATGACGTTGACGGTGGGTACCACGGTGGCTGCCGCCTCCGCGGTGCCGATCGCGCACGCCTTCGGGTCCTGGCGGGCCGGGCTCGGCGTCTGGGCCGCGATGGCCGCGGTGGCCGTACTCCCGTGGGTGCCGCTGGCGCTGCGGACCCGGGCAGGCGCGCGGCGGGCGACCCCGACGGCGGCCGTCGCCACGCCGGCGCGGGTCCGGCCGGCGCGAACCCGGCTCGGTTGGGCGATGGCCGTCTACTTCGGGGCGCAGTCGCTCAGCGGGTACGCGATCATGGGCTGGCTGGCCCAACTCTTCCGCGACGCCGGTTACCATCCGGAGTCGGCCGGGCTGCTGCTCGCCGGGGTGACCGCGCTCGGCGTACCGATCGCGTTGCTGATGCCCACCCTGGCCGGCCGGCTGGGCAGCCTGCGTCCATTGGTGCTCGGGTTGACCACCGCGTCCGCGCTGGCCTACCTGGGGTTGGCGCTCGCACCGCACGGTGCCGCGCTGCTCTGGGTCGCCCTCCTGGCGATCGGCCAGGGCGCGTTCCCGATGATCCTGACCGCCATCGGCCTGCGCGCCCGCACCGCCGAGGGGACCGTCGCGCTCTCCGCGTTCGCGCAGAGCACCGGGTACGTGATCGCCGCCCTCGGCCCGCTGCTGGTCGGCATCCTCTACGAGGCCACCGGCGGCTGGACCGCGCCGATCGGGTTCCTCCTGGGCGCCCTCGCCGTGCAGACGACGGCGGGCATGGCGATCGCTCGTCCCCGTTACGTCGAGGACGAGTGACGAACGCTGACGGTCAGGAGGAAGTCGGCGTTGGTTCGCCGGCGACTGCCTCATCCACCGTCGGGTAGGTGTGCAGCACCTCGACCAGCCCGCTCACCTCAAGGATGCGCAGTACGCCGCGCTGCGGGGCGGCCAGCCGGACCACGCCGCCAGCCTCGTCGCAGCTGTTCTTCGCGCGGACGAAGACCGACAGCCCGGTCGAGTCGCAGAACGAGACCTCCGCCAGGTCGAACACCAGCCGGTTACGGCCCTTGTCGAGCAGGTCGGTGATCTGGTCCTGCAACTGCGGGGCGGTTGCCATGTCCAGCTCGCCCGCGACCGCCACGACGACCACGTCGCCGCGTTGTTCCGTGTGCACCGTCAACGACATTCGCCAGACCTCCTGTTATCGGGGGAACGGTATCCCACGACCACTGCCGAACGTAGAACGGGAGCCGGTGTCCGGTGGCCATCGCCATTCCGTTGCTACGGGGCAAGTAGTTGGTCGGCCCCCGGTGATAGAGTCCGCCCGGTCCAGGTCAAGGGGGTTCGAAATGGCGTTGAGCACCGAAGAAAGTGGTCGGCTCGCCGCGCTGCTCAGTGGGCAGGACGAACGGGTCACGACTCGGTGGACCGAGATCGTCACCAGTTCGTTGCGAGGCCGGCTGAGCCAGGCGGAGCTGCGCCGTCAGGTCCAGGACCTGCACCGCGCCATCGTCGTCAGCGGCGAGCAGGGCACCATCGACCTGTCCGCCGACAGCGCCGGGGAACTGCGCGCCGCGCTCTCCGAGCTGTCCCGTGGCCGGGCCCGGCAGGGCTTCTCCGCCACCGAGACCACGATCAGCGTCTTCGCGTTGAAGGACGTGCTGGCCGAGCTGGTGCAGGAGACCGGCGGCGCGAACGCGCTGCACGACTACGTCGCCTTCTCGAAGCTGGTCGACGAGATGGGGCTGTTCACCTTCGAGAGCTTCGTCCGCACCCGGGAGAGCCTGATCGCCGATCAGGCCGAGCAGCTGCTCGAACTCTCCACGCCGGTGGTCAAGCTCTGGGAGGGTGTGGTCGCCGTCCCGCTGGTCGGCACCCTGGACTCGGCCCGGGCCCAGGTCGTCATGGAGCGTCTGCTGCAGACCCTGGTCGACACCGGCTCGCCGTACGCGATCATCGACATCACCGGCGTACCGGCGGTGGACACCCAGGTCGCCCAGCACATCCTGAAGACCGTGGTGGCCGCCCGGCTGATGGGCGCCGACTGCATCATCTCCGGCATCCGCCCGCAGATCGCGCAGACCATCGTGGCGCTCGGCATCGAGTTCGGGGACATCGCCACCAAGGCGAGCCTCGCCGACGCGCTGCGCCACGTGCTGCGACTGACCGGGGTGGAGACCGCCCGCCGCCAGCCGCGCCGGGGCGTCTGATGGAACGCGTACCGATCCTCAAGATCGGCGACATCCTGCTCGTCTCCATCCAGCTCGACATGTCCGACCAGACGGCGGTCCAGCTTCAGGACGATCTCGCCGAGCGGATCGTGGCCACCGGCTGCCACGGCGTCATCATCGACATCACCGCACTGGACATCGTCGACTCCTTCGTCGGGCGGATGCTCTCCACCATCGCGTCGATCTCCAAGGTGCTCGACGCGGAGACGGTGGTTGTCGGGATGCGCCCCGCCGTCGCCATCACCCTTGTCGAACTGGGGCTGTCGCTGAACGGCATCCGTACCGCGCTGAACGTCGAGCGCGGCATGGAGCTGATCGCGGCGGCCCACGCCGACGAGCTCGACTACCAGCTCGACGACGAACCGGACGCCGAGACGGCGACGCCGTGACCGCGGGCATCGAACTGGGCCAGCCGCAGGCGCAGTCGGTCCGGAGCGATGAGGACGTGGTGCGCGTCCGGCAGCTGGTCCGGGCCGTGGCGGTGGCCGTCAAGCTGTCCCTGGTCGACCAGACCAAGGTGGTCACCGCAGCGAGCGAGTTGGCCCGCAACACCCTGGTGTACGGCGGCGGCGGTTCGGTCGAGGTGACGATCGTGGACAACGGCCGACGCAAGGGCGTGCAGATCTTGTTCGCCGACTCCGGGCCGGGCATCGCCGACCTTGACCTGGCGATGACCGACGGCTACACCAGCGGCGGCGGTCTCGGCCTCGGGCTCAGTGGTTCGCGACGGCTGGTCGACGAGTTCCAGATCGAGACGTCAGCGGAGACCGGTACTCGGATCACGGTTACCAAGTGGTCCCGGTGATCGGGGACCCGGTCACCGACAGTGGCATCTGGTTCCGGGTGGAGGCCAGCAGCGCGGCGAGCGCTGTCCGGCGTGCCGCCGAACGCCTCGGCGCCCAGGTGGAGATGGGCGAGGCGCGCATCGCCGACCTCGCCATCGTCGCGGCCGAGCTGACCAGCAACCTGGTCAAGCACGCCGACGACGGTGTCCTGCTGCTGCGGCCGGTACGCCGCGCCGGGCAGGCAGGTGTGGAGCTGGTGGCCATCGACTCCGGGCCCGGCATGGCCGACCTGACCGTCTCGTTTCGGGACGGGCACTCCACCACCGGCACGCTCGGCATCGGTCTGGGCGCCATCGTCCGGCAGTCCAGCTGGTTCGACGGATACTCGCTGCCCGGCCGGGGCACCGTCCTCGCCGTGCAGGTCTGGCCGGCCGAGGCGGCCCGGCCGTCCTGGGCCGGAGCCCTCACCCGCCCGCTGACCGGCGAGACGGTCAGCGGTGACGGCTACGCGGTCCGGGTCGCCGACGGGCGGCACCAGGTGCTGGTCAGCGACGGGTTGGGGCACGGCCCGCTGGCCGGGGCCGCCACCGACGCGGCGCTGGCCGCGTTCCGGGACGCCCCCGCCGGCCCACCGGCGGTGGTGGTCGGTCACCTGCACCGGAGCATGTCGCACACCCGTGGCGCCGCGCTCGCGGTCGCCGAGTTGGTGCCGACGGCCGGCGTGCTGCACTACGCCGGCCTGGGCAACATCTCCGGCGCGATCGTCGAGGGTGACGGCCAGCGCCGAGGGCTGGTGTCGCTGCCCGGCATCGCCGGCCACCAACGGCCGACCATCCGGGAGTACGACTACCCGTTCGGTCCCGGTGCCCGGCTGGTGATGCACAGCGACGGGGTGGTCGACCGGTGGCGGATGACCGACTACCCGGGCCTGGCGGAGCGATCCCCGCTGGTCATGGCGGCGACGCTACTACGTGACGCCGGTGTGCGCCGCGACGACGCCTGCGTACTGGTCGCGAGGTCCTGGGCATGACCCGGGAGCCGGCCGCGCTGCCGCTGCTGCAGATGGCGCTGCGGGTCGAACAGGACATCTTCGTGATCCGCCAGCGGGGGCGCGAGGTGGCCGCGGTGGTCGGCCTCGAACACCAGGACCAGGTGCGGATCGCCACCGCGCTCAGCGAGGTGGCCCGGGACCTGCTGCGGATGACCGGTGGCGCCGACGTCTCCTTCCACGTCGACGCCGCCGCCGACGGCCGATTCCACCTGCGCGCCGACCTGGCCCCGATCTCCCCGCTTCCGGGCGGCCGTTACCAACCGCAGTCCGGCGCGGTGGCCCGACTGGTCGACTCACTGAGCGCTTCGACCGTCGAGGGGGTTACGGTCGTAAGGATGTCCCGACGAGTCCCGGCCAACGCGCCGACGCCGACCCCGGAGCGGCTCGCCGAGTTCCGTGCCGAACTCGGCCGTACCGCGCCGGCCAGTGCGCTGGACGAGCTGACCGTGCAGAACGGGCAGCTCATCGCCGCACTCGACGAGGTGCGCAGTCAGCGTGACGAGCTGGCCGTGCTGAACGAGGAGCTGGCCGAGACCAACCGGGGCGTGCTGGCGCTCTACAACCAGCTCACCGAGGAGTTGGAGGAGACCAACCGCGGCGTCGTCGCCCTCTACGCCGAGCTGGACGAGAAGTCGGCCCAGCTCCGGGCGGCGAGTGAGTCGAAGAGCCGGTTCCTGGCCAACGTGAGCCACGAGCTGCGAGCCCCGGTCACCGCGATCATCGGCCTGGGGCGGCTGCTCACCGACTCCGCCTCCGACCCGCTCACCGACGAGCAGGGCCGGCAGATCGAACTGATCCGGTCGTCGGCGGCAGACCTGCTCAACCTGGTCAACGAACTCCTCGACCTGGCCAAGGCGGAATCCGGCCGGATCGAGCCGGACCTGGCCGAGGTCGACCTGCGCCCGGTCTTCGGTCAACTACGCGGCACCCTGCGCGCGCTGGCCACCCGCCCGGACGTGGAGCTGGTCGTGGAGGAGCCGGCCGCGCCGGCCCTGCTGCGCACCGACGAGGTGCTGCTCGGCCAGGTGCTGCGCAACCTGCTGCACAACGGGTTGAAGTTCACCGAGCACGGCGAGGTGCGGCTGCGGGCCAGCCAACACGGCGACCGCTGGCAGTTCGAGGTCAGCGACACCGGGCCGGGCATCGCTCCCGAGCTGCACGACCGGATCTTCGAGGAGTTCTACCAGGTGCCCGGCGCCACCCGGGTCGGCGGCACCGGCCTCGGGCTGCCGTACGCCCGGCGGTTGGTGACGCTGCTCGGCGGGACGCTGGAGCTGACCAGCGCGCCGGGCCGGGGCAGCACGTTCACGCTGTCTCTGCCCACCGGGGGAGTGTGACGGCGTGGACGGCGTGCCGGCGACCATCCTGGTGGTCGATGACAGTCGTACCAAGCGTTACCTGCTGGTCAGCTGGCTGACCCGGGCCGGGTTCACCGTGCTGGAGGCCGAGAACGGCGCCGAGGCGCTGGATCGGGTCGAGGTGGACCGGATCGATCTGGTGGTTCTCGACGTCCGGCTGCCCGACCTGAGCGGCTACGAGGTCTGCGAACAGATCAAGGCGCGGCATCCGGTGCTGCCGGTCATCCACGTGTCGGCGCACGCCGTGGACGTGGCCGACCGCGCCCAGGGGCTGACCCGGGGCGCGGACGCGTACCTGACCGAGCCGATCGAGCCCGAGGAGCTGATCGCCACCACCCGGGCGGTGCTGCGCTACTACCAGGCCCGGCAGCGCGCCGAACTGCTCGCCGAGCGGCTGCTCGGGCTGGCCGACACGACAGTGGCCGTGCACGCCGCGCCGACCTTCGCGCGCCTGCTGGAGGCCGCCGCCGAGGGGGCCGCCCAGATCTTCAAGAGCCCGGCCGCGGTGATCGCCGAAACCTTCGACGGTGACTGCCTCGCCGGCGTCTGCGCCGGCCCCGGCGCGGTGGCCGCGGTGGTGCCGTGGGTGGTCGACGACACCGGGGTGCCGACCGGGGCCACGGTTCGGGTGGAGACCCCGGCGAACTGGTCGCTCGTCGACTGGCCGGCGGACGACACGGTGACCGTCGCCGCCGCCCGGCTGCGCGAGGACCGGGCCCCGCTGTACGTGGTGGTGCCGACCGCCACCCAGACCGCGCGGACGCCGGTGCTCAAGCAGTTGGCCCAGGCGGTGGCGGCAGCGGTGGAGGGGCAGCGCTCGTTCGACGAGGAGCACCGGATCGCGGTCACCCTCCAACGCAGCCTGCTCCCGCGCGGGCTGCCCACGGTGGCCGGCCTGGACCTCGCGGTGCGCTACGAGCCGGCCAGCGCGCAGACCGAGGTGGGCGGCGACTTCTACGAGCTGGTGATGCTCGACGGGCACCTGCTGCTGGCGATCGGGGACGTCGCCGGCCACTCGCTGCACGCGGCGACCGTGATGGCCGAGCTGCGGCACGCGGTGCGGGCGTACGCGGTCGAGGGCCACCAGCCCGGCGAGATCCTGCACCGGGTCAACGAGCTGATGCGGACGCTGCTGCCGAACGAGCTGGCGACGCTCTGCGTACTGCTGCTGCACCCGCCGACCGGACGGGTCCGGCTGGCCAGTGCCGGGCACCTTCCGCCGCTGATGGTCATGGACGGCAAGGTCGAGTTCGTGCAGCACCCCGCGCCGCTGCTCGGCGTCCGCGCCCCGCGCCCGGCCGACCTGGAGTTCGTGGTGCCGGTCGGGGCCACGCTGGTCTTCTACACCGACGGGCTGATCGAGCGACGGGACGCCACCATCGACGAAGGGCTGGCCGCGCTCGCCGCGGTCGCCGCGACGGTCGACGGTGACCTGGACCGATTCTGCGCCCGACTGCTGGTGGAACTGGCCCCACCGGAGATCCAGGACGACGTCGCCGTGGTCGTCCTGCGTCGCCGCTGATCTGTGGCTCTCCCGGCTCTCTCAGCGCACCGACCGGGCGTACGCGGCGGGGGACACCCCGGCGACGGCGGTGAAGTCACGGACCAGGTGGGCCTGGTCGCCGTAGCCGAGGTCGGCGGCGAGGTCAGCCCAGCTCAGCGGGCCACCAGCCGCCTGTTCGACCGCCTCCTGGAGCCGGTAGCGGCGGATCACCCACTTCGGCCCGACCCCCACGTACTCCGGGAAGAGCCGCTGCAACCGGCGGACCGGAACGTCGTGCCGCGCGGCGAAGTCGTCGACGCGCAGCACCGTCCGGTCGGTACGGACCGCCTCGGCCAGCCGGATGGCCTCCTCGGCCATCGGGTCCGGCTCCGGCTGCCAGCCGCTGAGGAGGGTGTCCAACGCCCGGCAGCGCTCGTCGTCGTCGGCCGCCGAGGTGGACCCGCCCGCGCTCACTGGGAAGTCCGGGTGGGTCAGCCGACCGGCGGGCAGCGGCACCCGGCGGCCGGTCAGCTCACTCACCGGGCGCTGCCAGAACGGGTGGAAGCCGCCGGGGCGGAACTGCACCCCGGACACCCGGCCGGTGCCGTTGAGGGTGATCCGGAACAGGTCGCGGCCCACCCCGGCCACCTCGCCGGACTCGGGCCCGTCGTCGTCACGTCGGAACACCACGTTCACCGCCGGGTGCGGCACGACCCGCTGCTCGAACGGCGTGCGCAACACCCAGTCGATCAACCAGTAGTGCTCGACCCGCGGGCGCAGCGACTCCGCCGGCAGGTGTCGACGGAAGCGCACCTCGCGCAGCAGCCGCCCGGGGTCGAGAATGCCCCGGCTGTCGCCACGCGGTCGCTGTCGCATTTGTTCAAGACCACCCTCATACGCTGGCCCTATGTCCACTCAGACTAGCGATCTGCTGGCGGCCGCCGCGCCGCGAACCGTCGATGTCGTGCGCGGCATCTCCGACGACCAGCTGGACCTGCCCACGCCGTGCCAGGACTACCTGGTCCGTGATCTGCTCAATCATCTCTTCCAGGTGGTGGTCAACTTTCAGGAGCTGGCCGAGAAGCGACAGGTGGAGTGGGCCGAGAAGCCCGACCACCTGGGCGACGGCTGGCGGGACCGGTTCGAGGTGGAGACCGGCCGGTTGATCGCCGCCTGGTCGGATCCGTCCACTCTGGAGGGCGTGTCACCGGGCATGGGCATGCCGCAGCCCCTCGTCGGTGGTATGGCCCTGCTGGACCTGACCGTGCACGGCTGGGACCTCGCGGTCGCCACCGACCAGCCGTACCACCCGGCCCCGGAGGTGGTGGCCGAGCTGCACGGGCTGGTGGAGCAGTTGGGCCCCACCGCCCGCAAGATGGGCGTCTTCGCCGACCCCGTCCCGACCGCCAGCCGCGCCCCGGTCCCCTCCGACCTGGCCCACCTCCTGGCCCAGACCGGCCGCACCCCCACCTGGCCCCAAACCCCCTAACAGCCGGCCTCCCCCCACCCCGTCCTGGTTGATCAAGAAGTTTGCGTCAGATTTCGTCGATTTATTGACGCAAACCTCTTGATCAACTCTGTTGAGGGCGGGGCGGGGCGGGGCGGGGCGGGGTTGGGGCGGGGTTGGGGCGGGGTTGGGGGTTGGGGTGGGTTGTTGACTTGGGTATTCGCTGGGTGAATAGTGGGCGGGGTGTCTACGCCGTTTGTTCTGCTCGGGTTGCTTGCTGGGGGCAGCCGACACGGGTATGAGCTGAAGCGTGCGCACGACGAGCGGCTGCCACGGGCTCGGCCGCTGGCCTTCGGGCAGGTCTACGCCACGCTCGGCCGGCTCGAACGCGACGGGCTGGTGGCGACCGCCGGGCAGGACCGGGTGGCCGGGCCGGACCGCACCGCCTACGCGCTGACCGACCAGGGGCGGGACGCGCTGGACCAGTGGTTGTCCACCGTGGAACCACCGATGCCGTACGTGGCCAGCACGCTCTTCGCCAAGGTCGTGGTGGCGCTGCTGGTCGCCGACGTCGATCGGGCCCGGTCCTACCTGATCGCCCAGCGGGCCGCGCACACCGCACGGCTGCGCGAGCTGACCGCCGTCAAGTCCGACCTGGCCGCCACCCTCAGCGATGTGGTCGCGGCCGACTTCGCGATCGCCCACCTCGACGCGGACCTGCGGTGGCTGCACGCCACCCTGGGCCGGGTCGCCGACTGGCACCGGGAGGTGCATCCGTGACGCAACTCCAGGCTCGCGGTGTGGTTCGGGCGTACGGCCCGACGCCCGCGCTGCGCGGCGTGACGCTCGATGTGGCCGAGGGCGAGATCGTCGCCGTCACCGGGCCGAGTGGCTGCGGCAAGTCGACCCTGCTGCACTGCCTGGCCGGGATCCTCCGCCCGGACGCCGGCGAGGTCACCTGGCGCGGGCACCGCATCGACACCTGGTCGGAGGCGGCCCGGTCCAGGTTGCGGCGCACCGAGTTCGGGGTGCTGTTCCAGTTCGGTCAGCTGGTGGCCGAGCTGACCGCCGCGGAGAACGTCGCCCTGCCCCTGCTCCTCGCCGGCACGGGGCGGCGAGAGGCACGGACGGCGGCGCTCACCTGGCTGGAGCGGTTCGGGGTGGCCGAGGTGGCCGATGTACGGCCGGGCGCGATGTCCGGCGGTCAGCAGCAACGGTGCGCCACGGCTCGGGCGCTGGTGACCGAGCCTCGGGTGCTCTTCGCCGACGAGCCGACAGGTGCACTGGACACGCTCACCGGCGAGCAGGTCCTCACCCAACTGGTCCGGCTCGCCCGTGAGCAGCGCACCGCCGTCGTGCTGGTCACTCACGAGCCACGGATCGCCGCGTACGCTGATCGGGAGGTCGTGTTGCGTGACGGTCTGGTGGACCACACCGGCCTGGGGCTCGACGTGCCGCTGGCCGGCGGTGCCCGGTGAGACCGACGACGCTGGTCCGCCTCGCGCTGGCCGGCACCCGCACCGACACCGCCCGGGTGGTGCTCACCGCGCTCAGCGCCCTGCTGGCGACCCTGGCCGGGCTCGCGGCGCTCACCGTGCTGGCCATCCCCACCCCGGCGGCGACGGATGAGAACCCGAACAGGTGGTCGGAGCAGTACCACAACGCTCTGCTGGTGGAGCCCGGGTTACGCGGCGGGACGGCGTTCGCGTTGCTGATGCTGATGATCCCGGTGCTGGCGCTGGCCGGTCAGTGCGCCCGGCTCGGTGCACCGGCACGGGACCGCCGACTGGCCGCGCTCCGGCTGGCCGGTGCCACTCCCGGGCAGGTCACCCGGCTGGCGGTGCTGGAGACCGGGGTGGCCGCCCTGCTCGGCACGCTCGTCGGGCTGGGCGCCTACCTGGTCGGGCGCGATCTGTTGCACCGTCCGGACGGGCGAGGCCGACTGGCCCTGCCCACCGACGTGCTGCCGTCGCCCGGCGCGTTGGCCGCCGTGCTGCTCGGTCTGCCGGCCGTCGCGGCGCTGGCCACCGCCCTGATGCTGCGTACGGTCACCACCAGCCCGCTCGGGGTGAGCCGCAAGGCCGCCCGCGAGCGCGGCCCGCGACCGTGGGCCGGCGTCCTGATCGGGCTGGGTGTGGTCTCGTTCGCGGCGATCCGTCCGGTGGCACAGCGGTACGACGACCACGGCGTGCTGGTGGCCTGGCTGGCGCCGCTGATGTTCGCGGCGAGTGGGATCGCGGCGATGGTCGGCGTGGTGTTCGGCACCGGTTGGATCTCGTACCACTGCGGGCTGTTGCTGCGTCGGCACGCCCGCCGTCCCGCGGCCCTGCTTGCGGCCGGCCGGCTGATGGCCGACCCGTGGGCGGGCAGTCGGACGTTCGCCGCGCTGCTCGCCGCCCTGATCTTCGGCGGGGGCGCAGCCGCCCAGCGCGCCTACTTCGCCACCAAGGACCAGCTCGAACGGGAGCAGAGTCGACTCGCCGGGGTGGACGGTGGCGCCAACCCCTTCTATCTGTCCACCATGGATCTTGTCGACGGCGCGGTGGCCGTGGCCATCCTGATCGCGACGGGCGGGTTGATCGTCGCGCTCGTCGAGGGGATCGTCGCCCGCCGACGTGCCTACGCCGCGCTGGTGGCCACCGGGGTGCCCCGCGCCGTGCTGAGCCGTTCGGTGGCCTGGCAGGCGTTGGCCCCGGCGGTGCCGGCGATCATGCTCGCGCTCGCGGTGGGCACGCTGCTCGGTCGAGGGCTCATCGCGGAGGTGTCAACGGGCGGCTCATCGGCGCAGATCTGCGAGGCCGCGGCGGCACTCTGTGACGACCCGGCCACTCGCGAGCAGTACACCCGAATTGTGTACATTCCCGACGTGCGGCGAGCCGTTCCCGTACCCCTGGAGCACCTGGCCTGGCTCGGCGCGGGTGCGCTGGTCGCGGTGCTGGTGACGGTCGGTGTCGGTCTGCTCTTCCTGCGCGCCAGCACGGCGCTGGACGAGCTGCGCACGGCCTGACGAGGAGTCGGCCATCGCCTGGACCGAAGCCCCGTCGGCATCAGCCGCCGACCGGTCAGGTCGGGGTGTGGAAGAGCCCCGCCGACCAGGAGATCACCAGGCCCACGGCGGCGGAGCAGCAGCAGACGAGCAGGGCGGCGGCGACCACGGCGAGGATCAGCCACGCGGAGGCACGCCGGGGCGCCGACCCCTGCTCGCCCTCGTCGGTCATCGCCGCCGCCCCCGTCGTCAGGCGCGGCCGAGGCGGTCCAGGATCCAGGCGTTGATGAAGGCCTCCTCGCGCCACGAGTCGTACCGACCGCTCGGGCCACCGTGCCCGGCGCCCATCTCGGTCTTGAGCAGGTAGTCGCCGCCCGGGGCGACCGCCCGCAGCCGGGCGATCCACTTCGCCGGCTCCGAGTAGAGCACCCGGGTGTCGTTGAGGCTGGTCACCGCGAGGATCGCGGGGTAATCCATGGCGGCCACGTTCTCGTACGGCGTGTAGGACTTCATGTACGCGTACACCTCGGGGTCGTCGAGCGGGTTGCCCCACTCCTCCCACTCGGTGACGGTCAGCGGCAGCGACGGGTCGAGGATCGACGTGAGCGCGTCCACGAACGGCACCTGCGCCACGATCCCGGTGAACGCGTCCGGCGCGAGATTGGCCACCGCGCCCATCAGCAGGCCGCCAGCCGAGGCACCCCGGGCGACCAGCCGGTCGCTGGTCGTCCAGCCGGCCTTGACCAGGTGCCGGGCGCATGCCACGAAGTCGGTGAAGGTGTTCTTCTTGGCCAGCAGCTTGCCCTGGTCGTACCACCGTCGGCCCAGCTCGCCGCCACCCCGGATGTGCGCCACCGCGAAGACCACGCCCCGGTCCAACAGGGACAGTCGGGCCACCGAGAACCACGGGTCCATGCTGGCCTCGTACGAGCCGTAGCCGTACAGCTCGCAGGGCGCCGAGCCGTCCCGGGGGGTGCCGACGCGGCAGACCAGCGAGATCGGCACCCGCGTGCCGTCGTCGGCGAGCGCCCAGTCGCGGTGCTGCTCGTACTCGGCCGGGTCGTACGGTCGCCCGTCCGGCCCGGGCAGCACCGGCTTCTGCTTGAGCAGCACCATCTGCCGGGTGACCAGGTCGTAGTCGTACACCGAGTCGGGGGTGATCAGGGAGGAGTAGCGCAGTCGGACCCGGCCGGTGCGGTACTCCGGGTTGGCGTCCAACCCGACGCTGTACAGCGGCTCGGGGAAGTCGATGTCGTACGCGTCGTCACTGCCGATCGGCAGCACCCGCAGCCCGGTGAGCCCGTCGGTGCGCAGCGACACCACCAGGTGGTTGGCGAACGCGTCGACGGCCTCCAGTCGGGTGCCGGGGGTGTGCTCGATCAGCGGCACCCAGTCGCCCGGTACGTCCGCCGAGGTGAACGCCAGCGCGAAGTCCTCCGCGCCGTCGTTGTGCAGGATCAGGAACCGGTGGCCGTGGTGCTCCACCGTGTACTCGACACCCTGTCGGCGGGGCGCGATCACGGCTGGCGCGCCGGTCGGGTTGCCGGCGGGAATCACCAGCACCTCGCTGGTCACCTTGCTGTGGATGTCGATGAGGATGAACTTCTCCGACCGGGTGAGCTCCACCCCCACCCAGAACCGCTCGTCGTCCTCCTGGTGGACCACCACGTCGTCGGCGGCGGCGGAGCCGACGGTGTGCCGCCAGACCCGGTTCGGCCGCCAGGCGTCGTCCACTGTCACGTAGAACAGCACCGAGGCGTCGGTCGACCAGGCGGTGCCGTAGAAGGTGTCCGGCACCTCGTCCGGCAGCAGTTCGCCGGTGGTCAGGTCCTTCACCCGCAGGGTGAACCGTTCGTCACCGGAGAAGTCGGTGGAGTAGGCCAACCAGCGACCGTCCGGGCTGACGTCGAACGCGCCGAGTGAGAAGAAGTCGTGCCCCTCGGCCAGCAGGTTGCCGTCGAGCAGCACCTCCTCGCCGTCGAGCGGGGCGCCGTCCACGCTGACCGGCGGGTCGGTCTCACCGTCGCGGACCGCCCGGCGGCACTGCACTCCGTACTGTTGCCCCTCGACCGTGCGGGTGTAGTACCAGTGCCCGCCCTTGCGGGTCGGCACGGACAGGTCGGTCTCCTGGGTGCGGCGGCGAGTCTCCTCGAACAGCTCGGCGCGCAGGTCGGCCAGATGTGCCGTACGCGCGTCGGTGTACTCGTTTTCGGCGGTCAGGTAGGCGATCGTCTCCGGGTCGTCCTTGACGGCGAGCCAGGCGTACTCGTCGATGACGGTGTCGCCGTGGTGGGTGCGCTCGCTGGGCACCCGCTTCGCCGCGGGCGGGGCAATCTCGGTGGTCACGGCGGCCACGTTACCGGCCGGCAGCCGTAGTGGGCCGGACCAGCGGCATCCTGATCCCCGCCACCACGGCTTTCGAACACATGTACGATGGCCGGCATGGCGGCAGCAGCGAGTTCCCTCGGCCGGTCCGGAGCCCTCGAGATCACCCGGCGGTTGGCGGCGATCTGCGGTCCGCCGTTCTCCCGCCTGGCCGGGCCCGCCGACGAGGTGGCCGGGCGACCGGCGCGCTGGGTGGCGGTTCCGGGCGGCCCGCACGCCGCCGCCGAGGTGCTGCGGCTGGCCGCCGTGCACGACCTGACGGTGGTGCCCCGAGGCGCGGGCACGAAGATCGACTGGGGTGCCACCCCCGTTCAGGTCGACATCCTGCTCGACACCGGCCGGCTGGCCGGTATCGGTCACGAGCCGAGCGACTCGCTGGTGACCGACGTGGGGGCCGGCACCCCACTGCGGGCGGTGCAGGCCACGCTGGAACGCACCGGGCAGCGGCTCGCGATGGACGCCCCGTCACCCGGCGCGACAGTGGGTGGCGTGCTCGCGGCCGGTGAGGCGGGTCCGCTGCGTCACCGCCACGGCAGCCCCTGCGACCAACTGCTCGGTGTGCGCTACCTCGCCGCCGACGGCGAGCTGGTCAGCGTCGACGGCGGCGCGCCCGGCCTCGACCTGGCCCGCCTGCTCTGCGGCTCCCAGGGCGCGCTCGGGGTGCTGGTTTCGGCGAGCCTGCGGGTCCAGCCGGTGCCGGCGAGCCGGCTCTGGGTGTCCCGCCCGGTGTGGACGCCGCTGGAGGTGCACGACCTGGTCCGGACAATCCTCGCCGCGCGGCTGGAGCCGTCGGCCATCGAGCTGGACCTGCCCGGCGGCACCCCTCGGCCGCGTACGCCGTACCCGCCCGGTCACCCGTCGGCCACCGCCCGGGAGCGCCATCCGTCGATGTCCGGGCGGGCCGGCGCGCCGTCCCGGGCCGGCAGCCTGGTGGTGCTCCTGGAGGGCGGCCCCGCCGACGTCACCGAGCGAGCTGAACGGCTGGTCGGTCTGCTGCACGGGGAGGCGACGATCGCCCACTCCGCACCGACGTGGTGGCGCCGCTACCCGTTCGCGCCCGGTGACACCGCGCTGCGCCTGGAAGTGCCGATCGGCGACCTGCACGCCGCCGTCTACGCACTACGCGACGCGGCCGGCACGCCGGTGCCGGTGCGCGGGTCCGCCGGGCTGGGCGTGGTGCACGCGGCGCTGCCGGGAGCCCTGGCGGCCGACCGGGTGGCGTCCATCCTGGCCGCCGTCCGAGGGGTGCTGCTGGCCCGGCAGGGCCGCTGCGTAGTGGTTTCGGCTCCGGCGGCGGTCCGCCAGGCGGTCGACCTCTGGGGCGAGCTGGCCGGCCTGGCGCAGTTGCGAGCCGCGAAGCGGCACCTGGATCCGGAGCACCGACTCGCGCCCGGACGGCTCCCCGGCGGCCTGTGAGGCTGGCGGTCAGGTCGCGTCGTTGCGGAGCACCAGGACGGCGATGTCGTCGCGGGGCGGCTCGACCGAGAAGTTGATCGCCGCGGCGCGCAGGCGGGCAGCCACCACGTCGGCCGAATATCCGGCCAGGGGCGCCGCAGCGTCCCGCAGCCGGTCGGTGCCGAACAACTCCCGGCCGCGTCGGCGCTCGGTGACACCATCGGTGTAGAAGATCAGCGAATCGCCCGGCGCGAGCGTGATTTCCGCGGTCGGCGAGGTGATCGTGTCGAGCAGACCGAGCGCGGTGCCGCCGGTGCCGACGAACTCGGCGCCGCCCGCGCCGGCCAGCAGCACCGGCCGGTCGTGCCCGGCAAGGTGCAGCGACACGTCCAACTGGTCGCCCTCGCCCGGCCCGACCGCCGCCAGCGCCAGCGTGCAGTAACGACCGCCTCCGCGCTCGACAAGTGTCTCGTTGAGCCGGGCCAACGCCTCCGGCAACGGTTTCCCGTCGCCGACCAGCACCCGGATCACGTCGCGGACCAGCCCGGTCACCGCAGCGGCCTGGACACCCTTGCCGGAGACGTCACCGATCACCACCAGCCAGCGCCCGTCGGGCAACGGCACCACGTCGTAGAAGTCGCCGCCCACCTCGGCGTCGTCGCCGGTCGGGACGTACTCGGCGGCGAAACCGATTCCCTCCACCACCGGCAGCACCGGCGGCAGCAGAGACTGCTGGAGCGTCTGCGCCACGCGTCGGCGCTCGGCGTGGATCCGGGCGTTCTCGATGGCCAGCGCGGCCCGGCGGGCCACGTCCTCCAACACGGCCACCTCGTCCGGGTCGTGCCGATGCCGCTGGTGCCGCCCCACCGCCAGGGTGCCGAGCCGCTGGCCGCGGGCGATCAGCGGGACCGCGAAACCCTCCATCGGCCCGCCCAGCGGGATCTGCGCCGCGCTCCGGGACGCCTCGCGGAGGCGGGCCTGGATCGAGTCCGGCCCGGTCTCCGCCAGCACCTTGTGCAGCTGCGGAAGCGTCGACTCGTCGGCGTGGCTGGCCGCCGCCAGCCGGAGCCGACCCCACTCGTCGGTGGTGTGCACCGCGCACCACTGACCCAGTCGCGGCACCACCAACTGCGGCACCAGCGCCATGGTCAGGTCGACGTCAAGCGACTGGGCCAGCAGCTCGCTCGCCTCGGCCAGGAACGTCAGCCACACCTGCCGGCGCAGGTCGGTCCTACGCAGCCGGTCGTTCTCCAGGTGCAGCGACAGCCGCTCGGCGGTGAGCACCGCCAGCGGTCGGGCGTACGCCGACGGCGCGGCGTCCAACTCCAACTCCCCGGCGTACGGGCGGTGCACCGTCAGTGGCACCCGGAGCAGGTCGCTGTCGGGGCGGGGCGGCCGACCGAAGCGGGCCAGCACCTGGCGGCCCTGCCCGTCGCCCCGGTCCAGGTAGATGGTGCCGCCGGCCGCGCCCACCATCTCGGCGACCCGGCTGAGCAGGCTGGCGGCGAAGTCGGGCAACGGGTCGTCCCCGTACAGGTCGGGGGCGGTCTGCATGAGTTCGCTCATCGCGCTGGCGCTCGGCGCTGACCCGTCGGCGCTCGTCGGAGGGCCGGCGTTGGCCGGTGTCGACTCACCGACGGTGCCCGCGGCGGCCGGGTCGACGCCGGGGCGGTCCAGCCGGAACCAGACACCCTTGCCGGTGGGCAGGTACGTGGTGCCCCAGCGACTGGCGAAGTGGTCGACCAGCAGCAGGCCCCGGCCCCGCACGGAGACCTCGTTGATGTCGGTGGCGTCGTTGCGGTCGCCGACGGTCAGCTCGTCGCCCGAGCCGGGGGCGAAGTCGGAGACGGTGACGGTCAGCCCGATCTCGTCGGCGACGACCTCGATGTCCAACTCGGTACGGGCGTGTTCGACGGCGTTGGTGGTCAGCTCGGTGGTGAGCAGCAGCGCCTCGTTGGCCAGCTCGTCCAGGTGTGACTCGGTCAACACTGAGCGGACCACGGCGCGGGCGGCGGCCGGTGTGCGGCGGTCGGCGGGCAGCCGGACACGCCGGACGGCCCCGTCCCGGGCCCCGGCCGTCGCGGGCCCAGTCTCGGCTGACACCCCCGTATCCTCCACCGTTCCCCTGCCGGGTGCCAAGCCGATCACGGATCGTGGGCTGTCGCGTCGGTTAGCGGCGCGGCGGCGGGCCGCGTCGAAACGACCGCTGCGGGAGGGCGGGTGAGGTTTGCGGCGCGTCGTGCCGGCTCGACGCCGATCGGGCGGTTCGACTGGCGATCGATGGCACCTGGCGGGTCGCGCACCCTGGCACCACGGCGCGCGCGGGCACAATATGGGGTGCCGGTGTTGTCCGCACGGACCGGTGCCCCCGAGTTGAGCGAGGAATGATGACCACGTCGAAGCAGTCGGTGGCGGACCCGTCCGTGCCCGACCACGAGGCGCTCCTCGGTGAGTTGACCGAGGCACTGCGAAGGATCGGTCGCGGCGACCTGAAGGTCCGGCTTCCCCGCCGCGCCGGGGCGGCCGGTGAGGTGGCGGACGCCTTCAACGAGGTTGTCTCGCTCCAGGAGCGGCAGTACCTGGACCTGCGGCGGATCAGCCGGATCGTCGGTCGGGACGGCCGGCTCACCGAACGGCTCGACGACGAGGGGTTGGACGGTTCCTGGGCGGAGGGGCAGCGGGCGATCAACTCGCTGATCGACGACCTGGGTCGACCGACCACCGAGATCGCCCGGGTGATCGTGGCGGTCGCCGACGGTGACCTGTCCCAGCACATGGCGTTGGAGATCGACGGTCGGCCGCTGCGTGGTGAGTACCTGCGCATCGGGCGCACCGTGAACACGATGGTGGACCAGCTGTCGTCGTTCTCGAACGAGGTGACCCGGGTGGCCCGTGAGGTGGGCACCGAGGGCAAGTTGGGCGGTCAGGCGGACGTGCGGGGTGTCGCCGGCACCTGGAAAGACCTCACCGACTCGGTGAACACCATGGCGTCGAACCTGACCTACCAGGTCCGGTCGATCTCCCAGGTGTCCACGGCGGTGGCGAAGGGTGACCTCTCCCAGAAGATCACCGTGTCGGCCAAGGGTGAGGTCGCCGAGTTGGCGCACACCATCAACTACCTCACCGACACGCTGCGGCTCTTCGCCGAGCAGGTGACCCGGGTGGCCCGCGAGGTGGGCACCGAGGGCAAGTTGGGCGGCCAGGCCGACGTGCCGAATGTGGCGGGCACCTGGAAGGACCTGACCGACAGTGTCAACTCGATGGCGTCGAACCTGACCGCCCAGGTCCGTAACATCGCGCAGGTCTCCACGGCGGTGGCGCGCGGCGACCTGTCGCAGAAGATCACGGTGGCGGCGCAGGGCGAGATCCTGGAGTTGAAGGACACCGTCAACACGATGGTGGACCAGTTGTCGTCGTTCGCCGACGAGGTGACCCGGGTGGCCCGTGAGGTGGGCATCGAGGGCAAGCTGGGCGGTCAGGCGCAGGTACGCGGCGTCTCCGGCACCTGGCGTGACCTCACCGAGAACGTCAACCAGTTGGCCGGCAACCTCACCAGCCAGGTCCGCAACATCTCCCAGGTCTCCACGGCGGTCGCCAAGGGTGACCTGTCGCAGAAGATCACGGTGGACGCCCAGGGCGAGATCCTGGAGCTGAAGAACACCGTCAACACGATGGTCGATCAGCTGTCGTCGTTCGCCGACGAGGTGACCCGGGTGGCCCGTGAGGTGGGCACCGAGGGCAACCTGGGCGGTCAGGCCCAGGTCAAGGGCGTCAGCGGTACGTGGCGGGACCTGACCGACAACGTGAACTCGATGGCGTCGAACCTGACCAGCCAGGTCCGCAACATCGCCTCGGTGACCACGGCGGTGGCGAAGGGTGATCTGTCGCAGAAGATCACGGTGGACGCGCGGGGCGAGATTCTGGAGTTGAAGTCGACTGTCAACACGATGGTGGATCAGTTGTCGTCGTTCGCGGACGAGGTGACCCGGGTGGCCCGTGAGGTGGGCACCGAGGGCAAGCTCGGCGGCCAGGCCCAGGTACGCGGGGTCGCCGGCACCTGGCGCGATCTGACCGACAACGTGAACTCGATGGCGTCGAACCTGACCGCCCAGGTCCGCAACATCGCGCAGGTCTCCACGGCCGTGGCGAAGGGTGACCTGTCGCAGAAGATCACGGTGGACGCGCGGGGCGAGATTCTGGAGTTGAAGTCGACTGTCAACACGATGGTGGATCAGTTGTCGTCGTTCGCGGA
>NZ_JBEXHP010000012.1:0-31310 GCF_040607895.1 Micromonospora sp. NPDC005220 | reverse complement strand
GCGAGGTGACCCGGGTGGCCCGTGAGGTGGGCACCGAGGGCAAGCTCGGCGGCCAGGCCCAGGTCAAGGGCGTTTCCGGCACGTGGCGGGACCTGACCGACAACGTGAACTCGATGGCGTCGAACCTGACCAGCCAGGTCCGCAACATCGCCTCGGTGACCACCGCGGTGGCGAAGGGCGACCTGTCACAGAAGATCACGGTGGACGCCCAGGGCGAGATCCTGGAGTTGAAGTCGACAGTCAACACGATGGTGGACCAGTTGTCGTCGTTCGCCGACGAGGTGACCCGGGTGGCCCGCGAGGTCGGTATCGAGGGCAAGCTCGGTGGTCAGGCGCAGGTGAAGGGGGTCTCCGGCACCTGGCGGGACCTCACCGAGAACGTCAACCAGCTCGCCTCGACGCTGACCACGCAGCTGCGGGCCATCGCCCAGGTTTCCACTTCGGTGACCCGCGGCGACCTGACCCAGCGGATCGCGGTCAAGGCGCAGGGCGAGGTCGCCGAGCTGAAGGACAACATCAACCAGATGATCGTCACCCTCCGGGAGACGACCAAGAAGAACGCCGAGCAGGGCTGGCTGGACTCCAACCTGGCCCGGATCGGTGGCCTGTTGCAGGGTCAGCGCGACCTCGGCGAGGTCTGCCGCATGATCATGACGGAGGTGACCCCGCTGGTCGACGCCCAGCTCGGTGCCTTCTTCCTGGCCGACGACGCCGACGGCAGCATGCGGCTGAAGTTGACCTCCTCGTACGGGTACGTGGCGCGGGGGCACGACGTCACCTTCGGGCCGGGTGAGGGGCTGGTCGGGCAGACCGCGCTCTCCCGTCGCACGATCCGGGTCAGCGCCTCCCCGAACAGCCGGCTCACTTTGCGCTCCGGCCTGGCCGAGACACCCCCGTCCGACCTGGTGGTGCTCCCCGTCCTGTTCGAGGGTGAGCTGCTCGGGGTGATCGAGTTCGCGAGCGTGTCGGCCTTCTCCGAGCTGCACCTGTCGTTCCTGGAGCGGCTGGTGCTCACCATCGGCATCGCGGTCAACACCATCCAGGCCAACCGGCGTACGGAGGAGCTGCTGGCCCAGTCGCAGCGGCTGGCGCACGAGATGCAGGAGCAGTCGGCGGAGTTGCAGCGCACCAACGCCGAGCTGGAGGAGAAGGCCACGCTGCTGTCCGAGCAGAAGGGCAACATCGAGACGAAGAACCGGGAGATCGAGCTGGCGCGGCTGGGTCTGGAGGAGAAGGCGCAGCAGCTGACCCGGGCATCGGCGTACAAGTCGGAGTTCCTGGCCAACATGAGCCACGAGCTGCGGACCCCGCTGAACTCGTTGCTGCTGTTGGCCCGTCTGCTGGCCGAGAACTCGGAGCAGAACCTCAGCCCGAAGCAGATCGAGTTCGCCCGGACCATCCACGGGTCCGGCTCCGACCTGCTGCGTCTGATCGACGACATCCTCGACCTGTCCAAGATCGAGGCGGGTCGGATGGACGTCGAGCCGACCGAGATCCGCTTCACCGAGCTGCGCAGCTTCGTCGAGCAGGCGTTCGCGCCGCAGGCCGAGGAGAAGAACCTGGACTTCCAGGTACGGGTGAGCAAGGACCTGCCGCCGGCGTTGGTGACCGACGCGCAGCGGTTGCAGCAGATCCTGCGCAACCTGCTCTCCAACGCGGTGAAGTTCACCGACAACGGTGCCGTGACGTTGCGGATCGCCCCGGCGGCGGAGAACGCGGTCTTCGACGTCCCGGCGCTGACCAACGCCCAGCAGGTGATCGCGTTCACCGTGATCGACACCGGGATCGGCATCTCCGACGACAAGCTGTCGATCATCTTCGAGGCGTTCCAGCAGGCCGACGGCACGACCAGTCGCCGGTACGGCGGCACCGGCCTGGGCCTGTCGATCAGCCGTGACCTGGCTCGACTGATCGGTGGCACCATCACCGTGTCGTCCGCGCCGGGTCAGGGCTCGACCTTCACCCTGTTCGTGCCGCAGGTGCTGGCCCCGGACGCCGTTGTCGCTCCCCAGCCGCCGTCCCCGCAGCGCGCCGGCCTGCCGTCGTCGCTGCTGATGCCGCCGCTGGAGTTGCTGCCGGAGCGGCCGGAGGCACCGGCCACCCGCCAACTGGACGGCGCCACCGTGCTGATCGTGGACGACGACGTTCGCAACGTCTTCGCCTTGACCAGCGCATTGGAGCTGCACGGGATGACCGTGCTGTACTCGGACAACGGGGCGGACGGTGTCCGCCTGCTGGCCGAGCATCCGGAGGTGGACATCGTGCTGATGGACGCCATGATGCCCGACCAGGACGGTTACGAGACGACCCGTCAGATTCGCCGCAACCACCGGTTCGCTGACCTGCCGGTGGTCTTCCTGACCGCGAAGGCGATGCCCGGTGACCGTGAGTCGGCGCTCGCTGCCGGCGGCAGCGACTACATCACCAAGCCGGTCGACCTGGACGACCTGATCGAGTTGATGTCGTCCTGGATCAACGGCAGCCGCACCGAGGAGACTTCGTGAACCAGATGGCCAAAGCGCTGCTCGTGGACGACCGGCGGCAGAATCTGACGGCCCTGGAGGCGATCCTTCAGGGGCTGCCGGTCCAGTCCGTGGCGGTGGAGAGCGGCGAGGCGGCGCTGAAGCAGCTGCTGGTGGACGACTTCGCGGTGATCCTGTTGGACGCGCAGATGCCGGACATGGACGGCTTCGAGACGGCCAGCCACATCAAGCGTCGGGAGCGCACCCGGCACGTGCCGATCATCTTCCTCACCGCCGCCGACCGGGACGCCCAGCTCGCCCTGCGGGGCTACCAGGTGGGTGCGGTGGACTACCTGACCAAGCCGTTCGACCCGTGGGTGCTGCGGGCCAAGGTGTCGGTCTTCGTCGAGCTGTGGGTGAAGACCCGGCAGTTGGCCGCGCAGTCGGACCTGGTCCGGGAACGCGACACGCAGTGGCGGCGGCTCACCGACGCGGTCGACGAGGCGACCGTGCTGCTCCGCTCGGACGACCCGGAGGTCCGGGACCGGGCGGTACGGCTGCTCGAACAGGCCCGCTGGGGCAACACCGCCTGACGGCGGCGGGGCGGCTCAGCCGGTCGGTTGGTCGTTGCGGATCATCAGCGCGCTGCGCAGGCCGGTGATGTCCAGTACGCGGATCAGGAAGTCGCCCACGTGCGTCAGCATCAGCAGGCTCTGCGCGTGGCTGGCCTTGCGGCTGAGCACGACCAGGGTGCCCAGGCCCTGCGAGTCGCAGAAGGTGACGCCGCCGAGGTCGAGCACGATCCGCGGGGGTGGGTCGGCCAGCACCTCGTTGACGACGGTGGAGAGCTGCGCCGCCGTGAGCATGTCGATCTCACCGGCCAGGCGCAAGACTGCTTCGTCGCCCGTCCGGTGTAGCGTGATGGACAGTTCGGCACGATCCACCCGGTCAGCCTAGCGCGATCCGACCGACCTGGCCTGTCGAGGCCGCGAGCCGTCGCCGTCCAGGCCACGAGGCCCCCGGGTCGACACCGCTGACCGGCGCGGCTCTCGGGTGAGCCGGGTAACCGCAGCACGGGGTGGCTGCTGGTTGACCGTCCGGCGCTGTCACAATGGCGGCATCGTGACCGACATCTTTTCCGCCGGATCCGGCCGCTACCCAGCCGACGCGCCGGCCTCCGAGGCCCTGTTCGACCGCGCCCGCGCCATCGTGCCGGGCGGGGTGAACTCCCCCGTGCGTGCCTTCCAGGCGGTCGGCGGCACCCCGCGTTTCATGGTCCGTGGTGAGGGTCCGTGGCTGTACGACGCCGACGGTCGCCGCTACGTCGACCTGGTCTGCTCCTGGGGTCCGCTGATCCTCGGGCACGCCCACCCCGAGGTGGTGGAGGCCGTCCAGGCCGCCGCGTCCCGGGGCACCAGCTTCGGCACGCCGACCCCCGGTGAGGTGGAGCTGGCCGCCGAGATCGTCGACCGGACCCCGGTCGAGCAGGTCCGCCTGGTCAACTCGGGCACCGAGGCGACAATGTCGGCGATCCGGCTGGCCCGTGGCTTCACCGGTCGCTCCAAGATCGTCAAGTTCGCCGGCTGCTACCACGGCCACGTCGACGCGCTGCTCGCCGCCGCCGGCTCCGGCGTGGCCACCCTGGGCCTGCCCGACTCGCCCGGCGTGACCGGCGCGGCGGCCAGCGAGACGATCGTTCTTCCGTACAACGACATCCGGGCCGTCGAGGAGGCGTTCGCCGCCGAGGGCCCGCACATCGCCGCGGTGATCACCGAGGCCGCCGCCGGCAACATGGGCGTGGTGGCCCCCCGCGACGGCTTCAACCAGCAGCTCGCCCGGATCGCGCACGCGCACGGCGCGCTGCTGGTGGTGGACGAGGTGATGACCGGGTTCCGGGTCTCCCGCGCCGGGTGGCACGGCCTCGACGCCTCCGACGCCGACCTGTGGACGTACGGCAAGGTCATGGGTGGTGGCCTGCCCGCCGCGGCGTTCGGCGGGCGCGCGGACATCATGGCGCGGCTCGCGCCGGCCGGCCCGGTCTACCAGGCCGGCACCCTCTCCGGTAACCCGCTCGCCTGCGCCGCCGGTCTGACGACCCTGCGGCTCGCCGACGACGCGCTGTACCAGCGCCTCGACGAGACGGCCGCCGTCGTGGGCAAGCTGGCGTCCGAGGCGTTGGCCGCCGCCGGGGTCCCGCACCGTTTGTCGTACGCGGGCAGCATGTTCTCGGTCTTCTTCACCGACGCCGACGTGGTCGACTACGACAGCGCGCGCACCCAGCAGGTGCCGGCGTTCAAGGCGTTCTTCCACGCGATGCTCGCCGCCGGCGTCTACCTGCCGCCGAGCGCGTTCGAGTCGTGGTTCGTGTCGACGGCGATCGACGACGCCGCTCTGGAGCACATCGCCGCCGCGCTGCCCACGGCGGCGAACGCGGCGGCAGCGGCCGGTCACGGGGGGTAGCAACAGTGAGTAAGACGGTGGTGCACGTGCTGCGGCACGGCGAGGTGTACAACCCCGACCAGATCCTCTACGGCCGGCTGCCCGGTTTCCGCCTTTCCGAGCTGGGCGTGCAGATGGCCAAGGCCGCCGCGCAGGGGCTGGCCGATCGCGAGGTCGTGCACGTGGTGGCCAGTCCGCTGGAGCGCGCCCAGCAGACCGCCGAGCCGATCGCCGCCCAGTTCGGGCTGCCGGTCGGGGTGGACGAGCGGCTGATCGAGAGCGCCAACTGGTTCGAGGGCAAGAAGGTCTCCCCGGGTGACGGGTCGTTCCGCGACCCGCGCAACTGGTGGGTGCTGCGCGACCCGGTGACCCCGTCCTGGGGTGAGGCGTACCGAGTGATCGCCGAGCGGATGTTCGCCGCCGTGCACGCCGCCCGGGTCGCCGCCGAGGGCCGCGAGGCGGTGCTGGTGTCGCACCAGCTCCCGATCTGGACGTTGCGCCGCTACGTCGAGCGCAAGCGGCTCTGGCACGACCCGCGCAAGCGGCAGTGCGGGCTGGCCAGCCTCACCTCGTTCCACTTCGACGGCGCGAAGGTGGAGGGCATCGGCTACAGCGAGCCGGCCGCGCACCTGATCGCTCTTTCCGCGACCGCCCGGACGGCCAAGGGGGCCTGATGAACGCCCGGAGGTGGACCGCCGGTCTGCTCGCCGCCGTCGCAGCCGGCACGGTGCTGGCCGGCTGCTCCTCCGGTGGCAGCGGGGAGAAGAGCTGCACCAGCGACGGCCTCACGGTCACCTGTGCCGAGGACCAGCGGTCGAAGACCCCGACGATGAGCGGCGAACTGCTCACCGGCGGCCAGTACGACATCTCCCAGACACGCGGCCAGGTCGTGGTGGTCAACTTCTGGGGTTCCTGGTGCGCGCCGTGCCGCGCCGAGGCCGACGACCTGGAGGCCACCTACCAGGCCACCAAGGCCTCCGGGGTGACCTTCCTGGGGGTCAACGTGCAGGACAGCAAGGACAAGGCGATCGCCTTCGAGCAGGGGCGGGTCACCTACCCGAGCATCTTCGACCCGGCCAGCCGCCAAGCGCTGAATTTCGACATCCCGCCCAACTCGACACCGGCGACAGCGGTCCTCGACCGTGACGGCCGGATCGCCGTGGTGATCCGCCGCGCCGTGACCCAGGACGAGCTGCAACCGATCGTCGAACGGATCGCCGCCGAGAAGCCGGCGCCGAACTGATGGGCGAGACCTTCAGGCAACTTGCCCTGAACGGCCCGTTGCTGCTCGCCATCGGCGCGGCGGCGCTCGCCGGCCTGGTCAGCTTCCTGTCCCCGTGCGTGCTCCCGCTGGTCCCCGGTTACCTGTCGTACGTGACCGGCCTGGCCGGGGCCGACCTGGAGGGTCGACGGCCAACGGCCGACCCGGCACCGGCCGGCGGAGGTGTCACGGTCAAGGAGCGGGCCGCGACTGCGGCGGTCAAGGGCCGGGTGCTCGCCGGGACGCTGCTCTTCATCGGCGGGTTCACAGTCGTCTTCGTGGCCACCGCGATCCTCTTCGCCAGCATCGGCCGGGTGTTCTTCGACTACGAGCGCGAGTTGCAGATCGGCGTCGGCGTGCTGATCATCGTGCTCGGCTTGAGCTACCTCGGGATGATCCCCGCCCTGCAACGGGAGTTCCGGATCTCCCGGCTGCCGTCGGCCGGGCTGCTCGGCGCACCGGTCTTCGGCGCGGTCTTCGCGCTCAGCTGGGTGCCCTGCACCGGCCCCACGCTCGGCGCGGTGATGGGCATGGCGGCCACCAGCGGGCAGAGCGACCGCGCCGTGGTGCTCGCCGTGGCGTACTGCCTCGGGCTGGGGATACCGTTCATCGTCTTCGGGCTGGGCTTCGAACGCCTGCTCGGGGTCTTCCGCGCCGTCCGGCGCAACAGCCGCTGGGTCACCCGGGTCGGCGGCGCCCTGCTCATCCTGATCGGCCTGGCCCTGGTCACCGGCGGATGGCAGAGCTTCGTGATCTGGTTGCAGACCACCGTCGGGGTGGGCGAGGTGAGCATCTGATGACGGTCGTCGACGACCGACCGGAGACCGTGGCCCCCGCGCCACGCCGCCGGCCCAACCGACTGCTGGCCCTGCTGCGCAACTCGTGGCGGCAGCTCACCAGCATGCGTACGGCGCTGATCCTGCTCTTCCTGCTGGCCATCGCCGCCATCCCCGGCTCGGTGCTGCCGCAGCGTGGGATCAGCCCGGAGAAGGTCAACCAGTACTTCGTCGACCACCCGGACTGGGCCCCGCGACTGGACCGGATCGGCGCGTTCGAGGTGTTCGGCTCGGTCTGGTTCTCCGCGATCTACCTGCTGCTGTTCACCTCCCTGATCGGCTGCATCACGCCCCGGCTGCGGGACCACATCCGCGCGCTGCGGTCCCGACCGCCGGCCGCGCCGAAGCGGATGACCCGGTTGCCGCAGCACACAGTGCTGCCCGCCCCGCCCGGTGGCGCGGCGGCGATCGCCGAGGTGCTGCGCAAGCGCCGCTGGCGGGTCGAGGTGCGCGGCGACGAGGTCTCCGCCGAGAAGGGCTACCTCAAGGAGACCGGCAACCTGCTGTTCCACACCTCGCTGATCGCGGTGCTGATCGGTGTGGCGCTCGGCTCGTGGTACGGCTGGAGCGGCAACCGGCTGCTGGTGGCCGGCGCGGACAACGCGTTCTGCAACACCCGCCAGCAGTACGCCGAGGCGAAGCTCGGCCCCCGGGTGGACAGCGCCGACCTGCCGCGCTTCTGCCTGCGGCTGGACGACTTCCAGGCCCGGTTCCTGGCCAGCGGTCAGCCGGAGTTCTTCAACGCCCGGGTGACCGTCGACGGGCCGGACGAGCCCACCCGCAGCGCCGACTTTTCGGTGAACTCGCCGCTGCGATTGAAGGACGCCAGCGTCTACCTGCTCGGCCACGGGTACGCCCCGGTGATTCGCTACACCGACCGGTTCGGCAACAGCCAGATCAGTGACGAGCCGTTCCTGACCACCGGCGACATGGGCCTGACCAGCGAGGGGCTGGCTGCCTTCCCGGACGCGAACGTCGACCCGGCGACCGGCCAGCGGGCACCGGATCAGCAGATGGCGTTCACCGGCATCTACCTGCCCACGGCGCCCGAGCAGGCGCCGTTCGTCCGGTCGCAGTACCCGACCGAGCGCAACCCGGCGCTGAACCTGGTCGCCTACCGGGGCAACCTGGGTCTGGACGCCGGCATCCCCGGCTCGGTCTACCAACTCGACCAGCGGCAGGTGCGGACCGGCAAGGTCAAGGAGGTCGGCACCAAGCTGCTCCGCAAGGGCGAGACCTGGACGTTGGACGACGGCACGAAAGTCGAGTTCCTGGGCACCGAGCGGTACGTCACCCTCTCCATCCGGCACGATCCCGGCGCGACGCCGCTGCTGATCAGTTGTGGCTTCCTGCTGGTCGGGCTGATGGGCTCGCTGTTCGGGCGGCGCCGCCGGGTGTTCTTCCGGGTGGTGCCGGCCGACCCCGGGGACGGATCTCCGACGAGCGGTAGTAGCTTGATGGAGGTCGGTGGGTTGCCGCGTACCGACTATCCAGGGTTCGCCGACGAGTTCACCCAGCTCGTCACCGCCGTGAGCGGTGCCGACGGGGCTGCCGAGCGGGCCGGCACCGACGCTGACTCCAGCGACCGGGCCGGTGTGCGAGAAGGGACCGAGTGATGTCCGCGCTCTCCGACAATCTGGTGACCTTCGCGATCCTGACGTACCTGATCGCGATGATCAGTCACGCCGTCGAGTACGCGCTGGGCAATGCGCGTACCCGGGTCGCTGTGGCGTCGCCCGCCCGCGAGCTGGTGGGTGCGGGGGTCGGCGGTAGCGGTGGCGTCATCCCGGCGCCGCCCGCGCCGGTCCCGCCGACGGCCGACGGCGCGGCGCGTCGGGCCCGGATCGCCGGCCTGGTCGCAGTGGGGGCCACCGCGGTGGCCGCCGTGCTGCACCTCGCGGCGCTGGTCACGCGAGGTCTGGCCGCCGACCGGATGCCCTGGGGCAACATGTACGAGTTCGTGCTCACGGTGACGTTCATCGGGGTCGCGGCCTGGCTCGTGGTGCTCTGGAAGCGCCCGGCGCTGCGCAAGCTCGGGCTGTTCCTGACCCTGGTGATGGTGCTGCTGGTGGCCACCGCCGAGCTGGTCCTGTACGTGCCGATCGTGCCGCTGGTGCCGGCCCTGAACTCGTACTGGTTCGTCATCCACGTCTCGACAATCGTCTTCGCGTCCGGCATCTTCCTGCTCGGCGCGGTGCCGGCGGTCGGCTTCCTGATGCGCAACGGGTACGAGCAGGGCAAGCGGAGCTTCCCGTACACCCTGGCGAAGCGGCTGCCGGGCGCGGTCAGCCTGGAGCGGCTGACCTTCGCGCTGCACGCGTTCGCGTTCCCGATCTTCACGTTCGCGGTGATCGCCGGCGCGATCTGGGCCGAGGCGGCCTGGGGCCGGCCGTGGGGCTGGGACCCGAAGGAGACCTGGGCGTTCATCTCCTGGGTCGTCTACGCCGGCTACCTGCACGCTCGCGCCACGCCCAGCGTGAAGCGCAACGTGGCCACCTGGATCGCGGTGCTCGGCTTCCTCACCATGCTGATGAACCTGTTCGGCGTGAACATCTTCTTCACCGGCCTGCACTCGTACGGCGGGCTTAACTGAGCCACAGTTGACAGAATGTAGAACTACACTTCTAAGAAGTGTAGTTCTACATTCTGTGGGGATGTGGCAGTGAAGCTCTCCAAGCCAGCGGAAATCTTCGACCGTGACGTCGAATGGGCGGAGCTGGTCCGGTTTGCCACGGACGACCGGCCCGGTGCGACGCTGGGCGTGGTCAGCGGCCGTCGCCGGCAGGGCAAGACCCTGCTGTTGTACGAGCTGACCCGCGCCACCGACGGTTTCTACTTCGGGGCTACCGAGGCGACTCCGGCAGAGTCGCTGCGTCGACTCGGAGAGGCTCTCGGCCGGTACACCGACGCGCCTGGTCCGCTGCGCCTGGAAGACTGGTCGAGTGCGGTCGACGCGCTGCTCGCACTGGGCCAGCGCCGGCCAGTCACCGTGGTGATCGACGAGTTCCCCTGCCTTGCCCGATCCAGCCGGGACCTCCCGTCGATCATTCAGCACGCCCTCACGCCGGGCCGGGTCGAGCGCACCGAATCTCGTACGCGCCTGCTGTTGTGCGGTTCGGCACTGTCGTTCATGGGTGGCCTGCTTGCCGGTTCGGCCCCGCTGCGCGGACGGGCTGGGCTGGAACTGCCTGTGCCGCCGCTGGACTATCGGGCCGCCGCGACGTTCTGGGGGATCGATGATCCTTCACTCGCTGCCCGCGTGTTCGCCATCGTCGGGGGCACACCGGCCTACCGGCGAGAATACGTCCAGGACGATGTACCCGACGGGCCAGACGACTTCGACGACTGGGTCGTGCGCGCGGTGCTGAATCCGGCCCGCCCGTTGTTCCGCGAGGCCCGCTATCTGCTCGCCGAGGATCCCGACCTGCGGGATACCGCGCTTTACCATTCGGTGCTGTCCGCGGTCGCCGAAGGCAACGGCACCCGAGGGGGTATCGCCGGGTACATCGGGCGAAAGGCCACCGACCTCCAGCACCCGCTCACCGTCCTTGAGGACGCCGGTCTCCTCATCCGCGAGCCCGATCCGCTTCGCAGCGGGCGTAGCCGTTACCGCATCGCCGAACCCCTGATCACCTTTTACCAGGCGGTCATGCGTCCCTCCTGGACGGCCTTGGAGCAGCGGCGTGGCCCGGACGTCTGGAGGCGTTCCAACCGCCGGTACTCAAGCGGGGTGCTGGGGCCGGCGTTCGAGGAGATCGTCCGACAGTGGGCCCTGCGCTTCGCCACCCCTGAGACATTCGGCGGTGTCGTCGCGGAGGCCAGCGCGGCCGTCCTCAGCGATCCCTCCACCCGTACCAGTCTGGAACTCGACCTGGTGGCGTTCGGCGAGCCGCCGTTCGGTGACGGCCCTCGGCCGCTGCTCGCCATCGGAGAGGTCAAGTGGGGTCGCACGCTGGGGCAGCCCGAGTTGGATCGACTGGGCCGGGCACGAGACCTGCTCGCCGCGCGTCCCGGTCTGGACGTGCGGGACGCCCGGTTGCTGCTGGCGAGCGCGGCGGGATTCACCGACGAGCTTCGGCACGCGGCCGGTCAGCGTCCCGAGGTCGTCCTCGTCGACCCGTCGCGGCTGTATTCGGGCGATTGACGGCACGCGGGTGGGCGGAAGGATGGCGGCTGAGGGTGCTGCGCAGGGTTCCGCTCACGCGCAGAGTGATCTGGTAGGACACCTCCGGTAGGTCGGCCAGCTCGATCCGCTCGCCGCGTAACGCCAGTTGAGCGTGCAGCTCCCGGGCGATGGCGTCGCGAAGCTCGACCTGTAGGGGCGACAACCCGTCCGGGTCGCCGACGACGTACGCGTCCGACATGGGTCCACTCTGCTTCGGCGTCCCGCCGTTCGGCCAGGCACGGTGAGATGTGTCCGCCGGGCTTGACCCGCCCGGTCGGTGATGTGGCGGCGTCCCGCGCCCAGTGGGCCGTTGATCCACTCGGCTTTCAGGAAGTCGGGGTGTCCTGCGGCCTGGGACACCGCAATTTCCTGAAATGCGAGTGGATCATGCGGCGGCGGCCCCCGAGCCCGGGGCGGCCGTCGAGCCCGGCGGTCGGGCGGGTCGCGTTACCCCGATATGAGTGTCACGGGATGACGCAGCGTTGAGGGCTCGCTACCGTGCGGCAGATGGGTTGGGTGACCCAACGTTCGCGGCGAAAGGTGGGGCGCAGTGACCTCAGTGGTGTCCACGGCGGCGCTGATCCGGGAGCAGCTCCGGCGGTCTCGGCTCGCGGCCGGGCTGACTCAGGAGGAGTACGGCAAACGGGCGCACTACTCGCCGTCCATGGTGTCGGCCGTCGAGCTGGGGCAGGCGGCGCCCAACGAGGCGTACCTGACCCGGGCCGACGAGGTGCTCGACACGGGTGGCCTGCTGGTCTCGCTGCGCGAGCTGGGCCGGCGCGACGGCGAGCCAGTCTGGTTCCGCCCCTGGCTGGAGGTCGAACGGGTCGCCACCCAGCTGCGCTGCTTCGGCGCGACGATGATTCCCGGGCTGTTGCAGACCGCCGACTACGCCCGGGCGGTGTTCCGGCTCGACCTGGGGCTCACCGCCGATCGCATTGAGGAGTTGGTGGCGGCCCGGCTGGAGCGGCAGACGATCCTCGACCGGGAGCACCCGCCGCAGCTCACCGCCGTGATCGACGAGGCCGCGCTACAGCGCTTCGCGGAGGGCTGCGCCGGGGTGCTGGCCGGGCAGCTCCGGCACCTGGTGGCGTGCGCCCGCCGCCCGCACATCAGGGTGCACGTGCTGCCGCAGGGGGTGGGCCTGCACGCGGGCCTCTTCGGGCCGTTCATCCTCGGCCGCACCGCCGACGGCAGCTGGCTCGGCTTCCTCGACAACCAGACCGGCGGCACCGCCGTGGACGACATCAACGAGGTGGCGACCCTGCTCGGTAGGTGGGAGAGTCTGCGCAGTGACGCGCTGCCCCGGCAGCAGTCGATCGACCTGCTCGAGGAGATCGTGAAGCCATGGATCTGACCGGAGCCCGCTGGCACAAGTCCACCCGGAGCGGCAACGACGCCGGCGCGTGCGTCGAGGTCGCCGACAACCTGCCCGGCCGGGTGCACGTCCGCGATTCCAAGGACCGCGACGGCGGCCTGCTGACCTTCACCCCGGCCGCGTGGCGGGCCTTCGTCGAGCTGGCCCGCACCCGCTGACCGTCCGGCGAGCCCGCGTGGCGGGCCTGGGCGAGTGGGTCTGCCGTCCGGGTGGCGACCGACCTTCGTCGAGCTGGCCTGCACCCGCTGACCGTCCGGCGAGCCCTGGTGGCCGCTGCGGCGGCGCTGCTCGCGCACCACGTTACCGACGCCGTCGGGCGGTATCCGGCGGCACCGCACCCGGCCGGCGGTTGCGATCAGCCGCCGAACCAGCCGGGCACGTCGAGCCGGAACCAGTTGGCCGAGGCCATCGTGCGCAGGTCGTCCTCCAGGGCGGTGACCCGTTCCGGGCCGAGGGTGTCGGCCCACTGTGCACGCAGCCGGTCGAAGATCTCGGCCGAGCGGCGTAGCCCGTCGGCACCGCGCGCTGTCACCCGGACCAGCCGGCGTCGGGCGTCCGAGGGGTCGTCGACCCGCTCCAGGTAGCCGACGGCGACCAGCCGGTCGACCGTCTTGCCCGCGGCCTGCTTGGAGATGCCCAGCCGTTGGCCCAGCTCGGTGGCGGTGGTGCCGTCCGCGCCGACGGCCTGGAGCACGAACCCGTGCAGCGGTCGCAGCTCCGGATGCCCCTCCCGGGCCAGTTCGGTGTGCAGGTCGTCGATCAGTGTTCGGAAGCCGGCCAGCAGCAACAGCGGCAGGTGGAAGCCGGGCCGGGCGGGTTCAGAGGTTGCCATGTTCGTCAACCACGTTTACTATCTCGTCAACCACGTTGACTATCTTATGTCCGTGATCCAGGCTGTGGAAAGCAGGTACCCGTGTCCGTCTTCACCGCCCACACCACCGAAACCGCCCCCGCCGCTGCCCGGCGAGCCGTCGAGGGAGTACGCGGCCGGTTCGGTTGGCTGCCGACACCGGTGGCACTGATGGCCGAATCACCCCAGCTGCTCGCGGGTTTCCTCACCGCCAACGCGGGCTTCGAGCAGACCGACCTCACGCCGCTGGAGCGGGAGGTGGTCGTCCTCGCCGTCGCCACCACCAACGAATGCCACGTCTGCGTCGCCCTGCACACCGGCAAGCTCACCCAACTCGGCGCGACCGCCGAGTTGATCGCCGCGCTGCGGACCGGCTCGGCGCTGCCCGAGCCGCGCCTGGAGGCGCTGCGCCGGTTCACGCTGGCCGTGCTCGACCACCGGGGCGCGGTTCCCGACGAGCAGTTGGACGACTTCCTGACCGCCGGCTACCAGCCCCGGCACGCGCTGGACGTGGTGCTCGGCATCGGCGCGTACACCATGTCCACCTTCGCCAACCGGCTCACCCGGGCACCGCTCGACCAGCCGCTGACCGCCCACGCCTGGACGCCGGCAGCCTGACCGGAGACGCCGCTGCTCAGGCCGCCCCGAGGAAGTCCCGCAGCAGGGCGAGCATGTCGTCCGGGCGCTCCTCGTACAGCCAGTGCCCGCAGTCCTCGATCACCTCGCCGCGGACCGTGTCGGCGTACCGGCGGACCTGCTCGGCGACCTGCTCACCGAGGCTGGCCGCCGCACCGACGGCCAGCACCGGCATGGTCAGCTTCGTTCCTCGGTACGCCGTGTTGTCCGCGATGTCCTGCGCGAACGCCCGGAAGTAGGCGAAGCTGGCCCGCAGATGCGCCGGGTCGCGTAGGTGGCTGGCGAACTCCTCGATGTCGGGCGCGGCGATGCTGCCCTTGCGCACCATCAGGGCGTCGGTGAACCGGTCCACCCAGAGCGATTCCCGCCCGCTGACCAATGCCTCCGGAAGCCCGTTGCCGATGGAGAAGTAGCCGAAGTTCCACACCCCGGGCCCGGCCGGGGTGAGCGCGGGGAACGTGTAGATGCTCTCGTCCGGGATCGGCGCCTCGGTGAGCACCAGCCGACTCACCCGCTGCGGATGGGCGGCGGCGTACGCGTACGCCACCATGGTCCCCAGGTCGTGCCCGACCAGCCGGAGGTCACCGACCAGGCCGAGCTGGTCGAGCAGTCCGTGCAGGTCGGCGGCGACGGTCTTCTTGTCGTATCCGCCGTCCGGGGCGTCGCTTCCCCCGAAGCCGCGCAGGTCGGGCGCGACCACGTCGAAGGAGCGCCCCAACTCGGGCAGCAGGTGCCGCCACATGTACCAGCACTGCGGATACCCGTGCAGCAGCACCAACGGCGGGCCGGTACCGCCCCGGACGTAGTTCATGGTGATCTGGCCGACCCGCGCCCGTTGCTCGGTAAAACCTGCCGGGACCCGCTCCCCGCCCATCGCCGCCTCCGCCCGCCCATCCCCGTCTTCTGCCCGCCCTGCCGCCCGCCCTGCCCGGCTACCCGCGGCCGTCCGACTGCCCGGCTACCCGCGGCCGTCCGACTGCCCGGCTACCCGCGGCCGTCCGACTGCCCGGCTACCCGCGGCCGTCCGACTGCCCGGCTACCCGCTCAACAGCCCGCCATGCCCGTGGTGTGGGCCCGGCCCGTTGATCCACTCGGTTTTCAGGAAGTCGGCCTATCCCCGGGCGTAGGACACCCCGACTTCCTGCAAACCGAGTTGATCTAGACCTGCCGCCTGCCGCCTGCCGCCTGCCGCCTGCCGCCTGCCGCCTGCCTCCGGCCGCCCGTTGCTGACGGGCGGGCGATTGCGAGCGTCACAGCACCCGGCTTGGGCCGGGCGGGAGCCGGTGCGGGAGACTGGGCGTCATGGCGGCTCGTGGCTTCCCGTACACCGATCTCAAGGACTTTCTCGCGGCGCTGGAGCGCGCGGGGGAGTTGCGCCGGGTCGACGTCCCGGTCGACCCGACTCTGGAGATCAGCGAGGTGGTCACCCGCACGGTGCGGGCCGGCGGCCCGGCGTTGCTCTTCGAGCGTCCGACCCGGGGCGAGATGCCGGTGGCGATCAACCTGTTCGGCACCGAGAAGCGGATGGCGATGGCGCTCGGCGTCGACTCGCTGGACGAGATCGGCGCCCGGATCGGCGCGCTGATCAAGCCGGAGTTGCCGGTCGGCTGGTCCGGCATCCGCGAGGGCCTCGGCAAGGTCATGCAGCTCAAGTCGGTTCCGCCGCGCAAGGTGAAGACCGCCCCCTGCCAGGAGGTCGTCTACCGGGGCGACGATGTCGACCTCAACCGGCTGCCGGGGTTGCAGGTCTGGCCGGACGACGGCGGGATCTTCCACAACTACGGGCTGACCCACACGAAGCACCCGGAAACCGGCAAGCGTAACCTCGGCCTGTACCGACTCCAGCAGCATGGCCGCAACACGCTGGGCATGCACTGGCAGATCCACAAGGACTCGACGGCGCACCACGCGGTCGCCGAGCGGCTCGGGCAGCGCCTGCCGGTCGCGGTCGCGATCGGCTGCGACCCGGTCGTCTCGTACGCGGCCAGCGCGCCCCTGCCCAGTGACATCGACGAGTACCTGTTCGCCGGCTTTCTGCGGGGCGAGCGGGTGGAGATGGTCGACTGCCTCACCGTGCCGTTGCAGGTGCCGGCGCACGCGCAGATCGTGCTGGAGGGCTACCTGGAGCCGGGTGAGCGGCTGCCTGAGGGGCCGTTCGGCGACCACACCGGCTTCTACACACCGGTCGAGCCGTTCCCCGTGCTGCACATCGAGGCGATGACCATGCAGCGCAAGCCGGTCTACCACTCGATCGTCACCTCGAAGCCGCCGCAGGAGGACCACGGCCTCGGCAAGGCCACCGAGCGGATCTTCCAGCCGCTGCTCAAGCTGATGATCCCGGACATCGTCGACTACGACCTGCCGGCCGCCGGGGTGTTCCACAACTGCGCGATCGTCTCCATCCGCAAGCGCTACCCGAAGCACGCGCAGAAGGTGATGAACGCGATCTGGGGCGCGCACCTGATGTCGCTCACCAAGCTGATCGTGATCGTCGACGAGGACTGCGACGTGCACGACTACAACGAGGTCGCCTTTCGGGCCTTCGGCAACGTCGACTACGCGCGTGACCTGCTGCTCACCGAGGGGCCGGTGGACCATCTCGACCACTCGTCGTACCAGCAGTTCTGGGGCGGCAAGGCCGGCGTCGACGCGACCCGCAAGCTGCCCACCGAGGGCTACACCCGCGGTTGGCCGGAGGAGATGAGCATGAGCCCGGAAGTCACGGCCCTGGTCGACAAGCGCTGGAAGGAGTACGGAATCTGATGGCCGTCCTCGACGCGCCGGCCGCGACGCCGGGCCGGACCAAATCCTTCCTGAAGCTCGTCGCCGTCGAGCACTCCGTCTTCGCGCTGCCGTTCGCGTTCCTCTCCGCGCTGGCCGCCATGCAGATCAACGGCGGCCGGGTACGGTGGCTCGACCTGCTGCTGATCACCGTGGCGATGGTCGGGGCGCGGACGTTCGCGATGGCCGCCAACCGGATTCTCGACCGCCAGATCGACGCGCGGAACCCGCGTACCGCCGGTCGGGAACTGGTCACCGGAGCGGTGAGCGTGCGGACGGCCTGGACCGGCGCGGCCGTCGCGCTGGTGGTCTTCCTCGTCGCCGCCGCTCTGCTCAACCCGCTGTGCCTGGTGCTCGCGCCGCTCGCCGTGGTGCCGCTCGTCGTCTACCCCTACGCCAAGCGGTTCACCAACTGGCCGCACGCCATCCTCGGGATCGCCCAGGCGGTCGGCCCGGTCGGCGCTTGGCTGGCGGTCACCGGCACCCTAAACGGCTCCGGGCCGGCCTGGCTGCTCGGCGCGGCCGTGGGGCTGTGGATCGGCGGCTTCGACCTGATCTACGCCTGCCAGGACTCCGAGATCGACCGGGAGATCGGCGTGCACAGCGTGCCCGCCCGGTACGGTCGACGCTTCGCGCTGCACGCCTCCACTGTCGCGCACGTGGTGACCTTCGCGCTGTTCATCTGGTTCGGCGCGCTGATCGGTCTCGGCTGGCTCTGGTGGATCGGGCTGGCGCTGACCGCTGTGGCGTTCGCCTACCAGCATCTGGTGGTCACCCCTACCGACCTCAGCAAGGTCAACCGGGCGTTCTTCACCGCGAACGGGTTCGTCGGCATCGCGCTGTTCCTCTTCGCCCTGCTCGACCTGGTGATCCGGCTCGGCCTGCGGGCCTGAGGCTGGGCGGTTCGGCTCGGCCCACCGGCCTGGGGCTGGGCGGTTCGGCTCGGCCCACCGGCCTGGCTCGGCCTACCGGCCCGAGGCTGGTGGCGCGGTGCTGACGGGGTAGCGGGCGCTCTCGAAGGTCCAGTCGATGGTCCCGCGCACGGCGTACGCGATCCCGTCGAGGTGGTCGGCGACCGCCTCGTCCAACGCCGGGCCGAACGACGGAACCGCGGCTCGCAACGCGACGAAGCGTCGCATCGCCTCCCGCCAGTGCTCGGCCGTCCGCTCGACCGCCTCCGCCTCCGACACGGCCAGTTCGGCCTGTAGGGCGAGGATCAGGTTGTGCCCGCCTGCGGTCGTCCGGTCCCGTTCCAGCGAGGCCAGGTCGTTGTACCAGGAGAGCAGGTCGTTGCCGGTGCGGGCGATCTGACGCAGCAGCGGGTGGTGGTAGACCGGGTCGGGCAGCGGCCGGCCGCTGACGAACTCCACCAGCGGGTACGACACCTCCGCCGCCGAGGTCGACCGACGCAGCTCGACGTACTCGTCGACGCCGGGACGGCGGCCGGCCTCCTTGTTGATCGCCTCCTGCCAGGTGCCATCGAGGTGCCGGGCCACCGCGTCGGCGAAACGCTGCCGCCACCGGGCCGGCATCCGGCGGCGCGGCTCCCGCCAGGCCAGCACCAGCAGTCGCCGCAGCGGGCCGGTCAGCCCGGTCTGCCGCAGCCGGGTGCCGTCGTGCAGCAGCGCCAGGGTGCCGTTACGCAGCGCCCGGATCTGCTCCGGCGTCAACCGATTCGGCCCGTCGCAGGCGTCATCGACGAGGAAGAACCAGGTGAACAACGCGGTCAGCACCCGCAGGTCGGCTTCGGTCGCCTCCGGGTAGAGCCGCCCGGCGTACCGGGCGAAGGCTCCCCGGGACAGCCGGCGCAGCGCGGCGTCGTCCAGGGGAAGGCCAAGCTCGGGCAGCAGACCGAGCAGCCAGCCCTGCACCCGATCGGCGTGAGCTGGAAGCCGGGATGGGATCGGACATTCGGCACGCAGCGCCCGGAGGGTCTCGCCGGTCGTCACCGATGCCTCCTCTGCGAGATGGTTCCGGTGCGAATCGCCAGCGGCAGCATGTCAGGTCGGCGGGATGTGCAGGTACCCCGTCCGACATGTCGGACCCGACCAAGCCCGGGGGTGCCCGCCAGCGGACCGGCCGGACCAGGCAGGCTGGAGGTATGCGGGAACCATGGGTGGTCGGAGTCTCCGGTGCCTCCGGTACGCCGTACGCGGCGGCCGTCATCGGCGGGCTGCTCGACGCGGGCGAAGCGGTGGACCTGATCGTGTCCCGGGCGGCACGACTCACCGTGCTCGACGAAACCGGACGACCCTTCCGGGACGGACACTGGGCCGAGGACCTCGCCGCCTGGCTCGACCGGGACCTGACCGCGGCGGATGTGCGGCACTGGCCGGCCGGCGACCTGGCCGCCGGGCCGAGCAGCGGCTCCTACCGGGTACGCGGGATGGCCGTGGTCCCGGCCAGCACGGCCGCCTGCGCCGGCGTCGCGATCGGCCTCTCCAAGGACCTGCTGCAACGCGCCGCCGAGGTCAACCTCAAGGAACGCCGTCCCGTGGTGATGGTCCCCCGGGAGACACCGGTGACCCGCAGCCACCTGGAGCACCTCATCGCGCTGCACGACGCGGGCGCGGTGGTGCTCCCGGCCAGCCCCGGTTTCTACGGCGCCGGCGCGGCGGCCAGCGCGCAGCAGTTGGTCGACTTCGTGGCCGGCAAGGTGCTGGACGCCCTCGGCGTCCCGCACACCCTGTTCCGGCGGTGGTCCGGCCAGCTCGGCGCGGCGCGAAGCTGACCCGTCCGTTCGCGCTGACCACCGTTGTTCTGCTCAGCACGAGTGGTGCTGCCGCCCGGCCGTTGGCCGAAGCGGGACGCGGACCGGACTGGGGTCCGGTCCGCGTGGCGTTGTCCGCACCAGTTCAGTACATGCCGGCGTTGGCCGGACCCGGCCCCGTGGATGCGGCCGGCCCCATGTTGCGGGGCCTTTCGGCCTCATCCACCTCGTCCAGCATGCCCTCCCCCTCAAGCAGGGCCCGCACCTCGGATTCCCGAAACCGGCGATGCCCGCCTGGAGTCCGGATGCTTCCTATCCGGCCGGCCGCCGCCCATCTCGTCACAGTTTTCGGGTCTACCCGAAACAGCGCGGCGACCTCACCCGGTGTCAGCAGGCGATCTCCAGTGTCCACAGCCCCCTCCTCGCGTCGACGAAGCCCCCGGCTGAACACACTGCCCCCGGCTGGTGCGTAGCCCAGAGCCGTCATGAGGGACGTATGGCAATTACAGCACCAGGGACATGGCCTGTCCGCCCAAACGCGAAAAATGCACTGAGTGGGGAGTTAGTAATGTTACTGGTGCTACCTCGGCCCTGACCGGCGGTTTATGAACAGTGACTCACCGCTCAGTCCAACGGGTGCCGAAGGCCGCACGTTACGTGTGAGCGGTTAGGGTCACTCTCTGTGGATGCCATCGACCTGAGCCTCGTCGACCTGCTGCGCGGCAACGCGCGCCTTTCGTACGCCGAGCTGGCCAGACAGGTGGGCCTCTCGGCCCCGGCCGTACACGAGCGGGTGGGCAAGCTGGAAAGCAGCGGCGTCGTCCGGGGCTACCGGGCGGACGTGGCCCCGGAGTCGATCGGGCTGGGTGTCACCGCGCTGATCGGCATCGTCGAGGACTCCGGTGCCGACACCGACGACATGCTCGAGTCGCTGCGGGTGCTGCCCGAGATCGAGTCCTGCTACTTCATGGCCGGCGTGGAGTCGTTCCTGCTCAAGGCGCGGGTCGGCACGATAGCCGAACTGGAGCAGTTGATCGTGCGGTTGAACCGGACGCCGGGGGTGGCCTCCACCCGTACCGCCATCGCGCTCTCCACCAAGTGGGAGAACCGCCCCCAGCCGGTCGGCCCAGCCGCAGCCTGACCGCCGCGTACCCCTGGTGTCGCCCCGGCGGCCGGCGGTAGCGTGCGCCGATGACCTCGCCGGCGCGTCCCGTGGCCGTGGTGACCGGCGCTGCCGGCGGCCTGGGCCGGGCCATCGCCGCCGCGCTGCACGCCGACGGCTGGTCGGTGCTGCTCACCGACCTCGACCCGGCGGCGGCGCAGACCGCGGCGGCGCCGCTCGGCGGCTGGTCGGCTGCGCTGGACGTCCGGGACGAGGACGCCTGCGCCGCCGTCGCGGCGATCGCGGTGAGCCGGGGTGACCTCGCACTCTGGGTCAACAACGCCGGGATCCTGGTCACCGGGGCCTCGTGGGAACACGACGCCCCGACCCGCCGTCGGGTGCTCGACGTGAACGCCCACGGTGCCATGAACGGCACCCTCGCCGCGCTGACCGTGATGCGCGGGCAGGGGCACGGCCACGTGCTCAATGTCGTCTCGCTGGCCGGGCTGGTCGCCGCGCCCGGCGAGACGGTGTACGCGGCCAGCAAGCACGCCCTGCTGGCGTTCAGCCTCGGCACGCTGTCCGACCTGCGGATGGCCGGGTACCGGCGGGTGCACGTCTCCTGCCTCTGCCCGGACGGCATCTGGACCCCGATGCTGCACGACCGGCTGGACGACCCGGGGGCGGTGGCCTCGTTCACCGGGTCGATGCTGACCGCGCAGCGGGTGGCGGCCCGGGCGGTCCGGCTGGCCCGCCGGCCACGTCCGGTGGTCAGCCTGCCCCGCTGGCGGGGCGCGCAGGTGCGCCTGTTGGACGCGCTGCCCAGGTTGGCCGTCGCGCTGACCCCGCTCGTCCGGGCCGCTGGCCGCGCAGGTCAGCGCCGCCAGCGCCGCCGCTCGGCCCGGCCCTGACCACCGCTGGCCTGCTGCTAGGTTTCCGAGCGTGACTCATCTCGACCGGTGCGACGAATCCAGCCGGACCTGGGTGACCGAGGCGATCGCCGCCGTCGAGGCGGACGCGAACCGCTCGGCCGACACCCACCTGCTGCCGTTCCCGCTGCCCCGGGAGTGGGGGATCGACCTCTACCTCAAGGACGAGTCGTCACACCCCACCGGCTCACTGAAGCACCGGCTGGCCCGCTCGCTGTTCCTCTACGGGCTCTGCAACGGCTGGATCGGGCCGCGTACCACGATCGTCGAAGCGTCGTCGGGTTCCACAGCTGTCTCCGAGGCGTACTTCGCCCGGATGCTGGGCCTGCCGTTCATCGCGGTGATGCCCGCCTCCACCTCGCCGGAGAAGATCGCGCAGATCGAGTTCCAGGGCGGCCGGTGCCACCTGGTGGACGACCCGGCGAGCGTGGTGGTCGAGGCCCGCTGGCTCGCCGAGGACTCCGGCGGGCACTTCATGGACCAGTTCACCTACGCCGAACGGGCCACCGACTGGCGGGGCAACAACAACATCGCCGAGTCGATCTACGCGCAGTTGGAGTTGGAGCGGCACCCGATCCCCGCCTGGGTCGTGGTGGGCGCCGGCACCGGGGGCACCAGCGCGACCATCGGCAGGTACGCCCGGTACCGCCGGCTCGCCACCAAGCTCTGCGTGGTCGACCCGGAGAACTCGGCGTTCTACCCGGCCTGGCTGGCCGCCGACTGGTCGGTACGCACCGGGAAGGGCTCCCGCATCGAGGGGATCGGCCGGCCCACAGTGGAAGCCTCGTTCCTGCCCTCGGTGGTGGACCGGATGGTCCAGGTGCCGGACGCGGCGTCCCTGGCCGCCATGCGCGCCGGATCGGCGCTGCTCGGGCGCCGGGTGGGCGGGTCCACCGGCACCAACCTGTGGGGTGCGTTCGGCCTCATCGCCGCGATGCTCGCCGAGGGTCGGACCGGCTCGGTGGTGACCCTGATCTGCGACCCGGGCGACCGGTACGCCGACACGTACTACTCCGATGCCTGGGTGGCCGCCCAGGGTCTCGACCTCACCCCGCACCTGGCCACGATCGACCGCTTCCTGGCCAGCGGCGCCTGGCCCGCCTGAACCGCTCAGCGGGGTCCGGTTCGCCGGGGCACCGCCCAGCGGGGTCTAGTTCGCCGGGGCACCGCCCAGCGGGGTCTAATTCGCTGGGGCGCCGCCCAGCGGGGCCCGGCCGTGCGGGCGCCGCCCAGCGGGGCCTGCGCGCCGATCAGCGCGGGTCGATCCGCTCGGCCAGCCCGGGGTAGCGCACCACGTAGCCGCTGTCGTCCAGATCGATGTCGGCGGTGAAGGTGCCGCTGGCGAAGCGCACCCGACCCGGCCCCAGCCCGGTGTAGATCTGCTCGGCCGGGACCACCTCCAGGCCGGGCAGCAGCACCCAGGCAACGGTGAGCCGGTGTGCCACATCGGCCGGCTCGGCCGCTATCCCGAGCCGGTGGACCGGCAGGGTGTTGAACAGCGGCGAACCGCTCAGGTCGACGTCGAGCGCCTCGGCCAGCCGCCCCGGGTCGTCCGTACCGGGCAGGCCGGCCCGAGGATGACCGGCCGCGACCAGGGCAGCGTCCAGATCGCCCTGCTCGGCGGTGGTGACCCGCCACCGGCCCGCGGCCCGCTCCAGGGTCACCCGGCGCAGCCAGCCGGGACCCTCGGCCTCGACCTCGACCCGAGCGGTGGCCCAGTCCGGCGTGGTGGTCAGCTGGTAGCGGGCGGTCCACGGGATCGGGTCCACGGCGAGCAGGGTGCCTCGGGCCGCCAACCCGTGGCCGTCGTCGAGCAGGACCTGCTCGCTGCCGGCGGTGTCCGTCCGGGACCAGAAGATTGACTTCGGCATGGTCGGCATGAGCCGGACGTTACGCGACCGGACCGGCATCGGCAGGGCATGCGCGAACGCCGCCGCGAAGCCTGGGCTTCGCGACGGCGTTCGGTGAATCAATCAGTGGGTACGCGCCGGCGGTCGCCCGCCGAAACCGCGCCGATCGTCACGCGGGCGATCCTCGCGGGGCCGGTCATCGCGGGGCCGGTCGTCCCGGGCCCGGCTCTCCGAGCGGAAACCACCCCGAGCGTCCCGGTCGCCGAAGCGCCGGTCACCCTGCGGCCGGTCGCCGAAGCGCCGCTCGCCGGTCGGTCGCTCGCTCCGGCCGTCCCGGTCACCGAACTGCGGCCGGTCGCTCTGCTGCCGGTCGCCGTAGCGGCGCTCACCCTGCGGGCGGTCGCCGTAGCTCCGGTCGCCCTGCGGTCGGTCGCTGCGCTGCCGGTCGCCGTAGCCCCGATCACCCTGCGGGCGGTCGCCGTAGCTCCGGTCGCCCTGCGGTCGGTCGCCGTAGCGACGCTCGCCGGTGGGCCGGTCGCCGAAGCGCCGGTCGCCCTGCGGCCGGTCACCGAACCGGCGCTCGCCTCCCGTACGGTCACCGAACCGACGCGGGCCCCCGGCCCGATCGTCGAACCGGCGCGGGCCGCCGGAGCGGTCGCCGTAGCCCCGGGGCTCCGCCTCGACGCGGACCGGGACGCCACTGGGCTCGCGGGCGCCGACCAGCTCGGCCAACGCCTCGTCGCCGACCCGGACCCGGGTCTCGGCCGGCGCGACGCCCGCCTTCTCCATCATCGCCAGGGTGGTGCGGCGCTGCTTGGGCAGCACCAGCGTGGCGACCGCGCCCGACTCGCCAGCCCGGGCGGTACGCCCGGCGCGGTGCAGGTAGTCCTTGGGGTCCTTCGGCGGGTCGACGTGCAGCACCAGGGTGACCCCGTCGACGTGGATGCCCCGGGCCGCCACGTCCGTGGCGACCAGCACGTTCATCCGCCCCTCACGGAACTCGGCCAGCGTCTTGGTGCGCATCCGCTGGGTCTTGCCGCCGTGCAGCCCACCGGCGCGTACGCCGACGGCCGCGAGTTGCTCGACCAGCCGGTCCACCCCGAGCTGGGTACGGGCGAAGACCATGGTCCGGCCATCCCGGGCGGCGATCGAGGCCGTCACCGGGAACTTCTCGTGTGGCGGGATCAACAGCATGTGGTGGTCCATGGTGGACACCGAGGCGGTGGACGGCGCGGTGGAGTGGGTGACCGGGTCGGTCATGAACCGCCTGACCAACGCGTCGACGTCACCGTCCAGGGTGGCCGAGAAGAGCAGCCGCTGACTGTTCGCGGGCGTCTTCGCCAGCAGCTCGGTCACCTCGGGCAGGAAGCCCATGTCGGCCATCTGGTCGGCCTCGTCGAGCACCGTGACCTCGACGTCGTCGAGCTGGCAGATGCCCCGCTCGATGAGGTCGCCGAGCCGGCCCGGGGTGGCCACGATGATCTCCACGCCGCGGCGCAGCGCGTCGACCTGACGGTCGTACGGAACACCGCCGACGGCGGTCTTGAGGAAGATGCCGACGGACTTGCCCAGCGGCACCAGGGCGTCGTTGACCTGCATGGCCAACTCGCGGGTGGGCACCAGGACCAGGGCGCGCGGACGCATCGGGCGGGCCCGGTTACGGGTGGCCAGCCGGGCGATCATCGGCAGACCGAAGGCGAGCGTCTTGCCCGAACCGGTCTGCCCCCGGCCCAGCACGTCGCGGCCGGCGAGCGCGTCCGGAACGGTGGCCCGCTGGATCTCGAACGGGCTGGTGATGCCCTGCTGCGCCAGTGCGCGGACCAGCTGCTCGGGTAGGCCGAGAGCAGCGAAGCTGATCGGCTCGGCAGTCTCGGTCGGCACGGGCTCGGCCTGCGGGGTGGCGGTCGCTGCCGGCGCGGGGCCGGTCTCGCTCGAAGCGACGTCGAGCTGCTCCCGGGCGGCGTCGGTCGCCGGGACTGAGTTGAAAACGGACGAAACGGTGCTGGGGTCAGCAGAGGTGGTCAACAAAAACCTTTCGAGCGGGGCGCATCTTCGCGATGGCCTGCCGCGGCTGTACCGCCGGATCGCCCGCAAGATCGCCCAGGGGCGCACACCACGCGCGCCGGGTCAGTGATCTCAACCAGTGTACGGCGGTCCGGCAAAGTCGCCAGCCGGTTGTCCGACGGTAGTGGGCGGACTCACCATCGCTACCGCTCGCTGGCTCACCCGTTTAGCACGCTGCCCACCAGACCGTCCAGAGCGTCGCCGGCCAGCAGAACGACCATGACACTGATCGCCACCAGCAGCCCCAGAGCGGCGGCCAGGACGATCATCACCCGGGCGTTACTGGACCGCTCGGCCGGCGTGTCGGACCAGCCCTGGGCCAGGATGTGCCCGGTCAACGAGCCGGAGGTCTCCACCGCGTTGGCGGGTATCGCGACAGTGGTGAAGCCGGCCCCCTCGCCGTTGCCGTAGACGGTGCCGGCCAGGTCGGTGCCGCCGTCGTACCGCCCACCACGGGCACCGGCCGTACCCCGGCCGGCGGAACCAGCCGGTGGGCCGCTCGGCGGCGCGGTCATTCGGGAGTTCCCGGTGCTGTTCCCGGTCGACGAAGGAGCTCCGGCGGTGGACGGTGGCCAGCTCGGCAGCGCCGGCGCGGGCACCACCGGCGGCGCGGAGGCGGCTGTCCCGGTCCATTGGCCACCGGACGTCGGGCGGGTCGCCCCACCGGTGGACGGCCACCCGGCCGGCGGTGCGGAGACCGACGAGCTGGCCCGTACGCCGGGCGTGTTGGTCATCGCCGGCGGTGGCGGAAACGGCGGTGCCGGCATCGGGCCGGGCGGGGCTGGCGGTGCCGGTACCGGAGGACCGGGCGGTGGCAGCGGCGGGCTCGGGACGGGCGGCGACGGCGGGCCGGGGATGGGCGGCACCGGCGAGGGCGGTGGGATGGGCGGGCCCGGGACCGGCGGAACCGGACCGGGCGGCGGCGTGGGTCGGGGTTCCGGGGTCGGCGCCGGACCGGGCGGGTACGGACCCGGGGCCGGCGCGGGTTCCGGTTCCGCTGGCGACGGCTGAGTCGGCCCGGGACCGGGCGGCGTGGGCTCCGGCGTCGACGGCTGGGCCGGTTCGGCACCCACCGGAGCGGATCGGTAGACGGCGGGCGAGCTCTCCCGAAGGTCCGGGGTGCCCAGGGCTCCGGCCGTGCCCCGGCTGCTGCTCGGAACCGTGGCGCTGGCCCGGGCCGGCGCGGGGAAGTCGTTCCGCTGCCCCGGCAACGACACGTCGGCCGAGCCGGTCGCCCGGTAGGTGGTCGCGGTGACCGGAGCGCTGGCCGGCAGGTCGCTGCGGAGAGCCCCGGCGGTCACCACGCTGGCGCGTGCGCGTACCGGCGTGGCGGCCTGGCCCGGACGCGCGTCGACCGCGGCCCCGGCGTCGGTCCCGGAGACGTCCACGGCAGCGTCCATCTTGGCGGAAGCAGCGTCGATACCGGCGGATACGCCGTCGTTGCCGGCGGGCACGCCGTCGTTGCCGGCGGGGACGTTGTCGTTGCCGGCGGGCACGTCGTCATCGGCGTCGGTCGAGGCGTTCGCGACGACTGGTGCCGTGCCGCTGGCGGCCGGGTTGGCGTCGCTGTCAGCCAAATTGGCGTCGGCCGGCCGGGCGTCACTGTCAGCCGGGCTGGCGTCGCTGTCAGCGGAGCTGGCGTCGGCCGGGCTGGCGTCGCCGCCATTCGGGCTGGTGCCGGTAAGGCTGCTGCCTGTCGGGCTGGTCGCGGCCGGGCTGGTGGTGCTGGCGGCCACCGGGTCGGCGGTGTCCGGCCCGGGTGGGCTGGCCCGGTCGACCACGGGGTCGACAGTCTCCGCCGGATCTCTCTGCTCGGCCATTTTCGCCCTCCGCGCCATGCTCGCACCCGGACCCGTGACGTCGAGTCGGATGTGCCTGGTTGTCACGGTGCCACAGATCGTCCCGAGCGGACAGCCGAGCCGGTCGTGGCGGATCAGCCCGCGGCGCTCGGGCTGCCCGTCGCGCTGGTGCTGGCTTTCGGCGTGGTCGTCGCGCTGGTGCTGGCCTTCGGCGTGGTCGTCGCGCTCGTGCTGGCCTTGGGCGTGGTCGTCGGAGACGCGCTGGTCGACGCCGGGGGCAGGGTCGTCGGAGTGTTGCTCGGGGTGTTCGTCGGCTTCGGCGTGGTGCTGCCGGTCGGGGTGGGCGTCGGGGTGGTCGTCAGTGTCGGCGTGGGCGTGGGCGTCGGCGTCGGCGTGGTGGTCTTCGTGGGCGAGGGGGTGGGCGTCGGCTTGGTCGTCTTCGTGGGCGACGGGGTGGGCGTCGGCTTCGGGGGCGAGACGGGCGGGGTGGTCACCACCGCTGCCGGCACCGCGCCGATCACGCGGGTGGCGGCGTACAGCCGGGACCAGCGGACGACCGAGATCTTGACAACGTCGCCAGTGGTGGGGGCCTGCACCATCTTGCCGTTGCCGATGTACATGCCGACGTGGTGGATCGTCGTCCAGCTGCTGCCCGAGGCGAAGAAGAGCAGGTCGCCGGGGAGCAGCGCGCTCTGCGGAACGGTCCGGCCCCGGGTGGCGGCGTACTGGTCGCGGGAGACCCGGGGCAGGTCGAAGTAGTCGGCGCCGGGGGACCGGTACGCCGCCCACATCAGGCCGGAGCAGTCGAACTCGTCCGGCCCCTCCTCGGACCACTTGTACGGGTCGCCGAGTTGGGCGAGCGCGTACCGGACCGCGGCCAGTGCCCGGGGGTGCGCCGCCATGCCGCTGATGCTCTGGTTGGAGACGTAGTCCGCGCCGATCTGCTGCTCGGCGGCTTCCTGCTGGCGTTCGATCTCGATCAGCGCGGCGGCGTTGTCCCGGCGGAGCTTGAGCAGGCTCGCCTCGGCGGTACGCAGCGCCGTCTCGCCCGCGGTGAACTCCGCCTCGGCGGCGGCGAGCAGGTCCTTGGCCTCGCTGTGCTTCTGGTACGCGGCCTGCTCGCCGGCGCGGGCCCGGGACAGCTCCCCGGCCACTCCGGTGGTGCCGCCGTCGACCTTCTCGCCACGGGTGATCGCCTGGAGGCGGCTCAGCCCACGGATGTCCTGGGCGAGGTCACCCGGCGGCAGTGCGGCGGCCGCCTTGACGGCCTCGGCGGCGGCGGTGTCAGCCGTCTGCTGAGCCCGGAGCAGGGTGTCCTGCGCGGTCGCCAGCGCCTTGCCGGCCGCGTCGAGCTGTGCCTGCGCGTCGACGCGTTTCTGCCGGCTCACCAGCAACGCCTCGCCGAGCGCGCCGACCTGGACCTCGCCGGCGGAGATCGCGGTGGCGAGTGGGCCGTTGCCGATGGTGACCACCGGCGGGGCGGACACGCCGGCGACCGGTGCGCCGCCGGGCAGCTGGAGCGAGCCGGTGACCGCTGGGCGCGAGCCGGTGTCCGGCACGGTGCTCGGCACGCCGGGCTCCGCGTACGCGGGGGTGGCCAGCACGGCCGCGGCGATCGCGCTGAGCAGGGCGGCCCAGAGCTTCGGACGCAGGACCGGCGAGATCACCGGGCTCCGTCGTCGCTGCCGTCGCCCGCGCCCGCTGTAGACCATGCCGCTCCCCGTCCAACTGCTCGTCGCCGCGCTCGGTGGGCGCGACCGCCGGGACGGTACCAGTGTGTGTGTTCCGCCCCACCTTGTTACTACCGCACCTCGCCACTCATGTCGATGCGTTGCCGGGTCACGGGAGGCTGAGAGTCTGGTGAAGTGGGTCGCTGCCGGTGACCGTGCCGCCGGGCCCCTCGGCGCCGCGACGTACGCTCGATCCGGACCGCAGGTGGAAGGGACGTGCCATGGACGCCGGACTCAAGCGTGAGCTCGAAGCGAAGGTGTACGCCGGTGAGCGGCTGACCCGGGAGGACGGGGTCGCCCTCTACGAGAGCGACGACCTGACCTGGTTGGGGCGGCTGGCGCACCACAAGCGCACCGAACTGAACGGCGACCGGGTGATGTTCAACGTCAACCGGCACCTCAACCTGACGAACGTCTGTTCGGCGTCGTGTGCGTACTGCTCGTTCCAGCGCAAGCCGGGCGAGAAGGACGCGTACACGATGCGCATCGACGAGGCGGTCCGCAAGGCCAAGGAGATGGAGGACGAGCAGCTCACCGAGTTGCACATCGTCAACGGCCTGCACCCCACGCTGCCCTGGCGTTACTACCCGAAGGTGCTGCGCGAGCTGAAGGCGGCGCTGCCGAACGTCAAGCTCAAGTGCTTCACGGCGACCGAGGTGCAGTGGTTCGAGAAGATCAGCGGCCTGAGCGCCGACGAGATCCTCGACGAGCTGATGGACGCCGGCCTGGAGTCGCTGACCGGTGGTGGCGCGGAGATCTTCGACTGGGAGGTCCGGCAGCACATCGTCGACCACGCCTGCCACTGGGAAGACTGGTCGCGCATCCACGCCCTGGCGCACAGCAAGGGCATGAAGACCCCGGCGACGATGCTGTACGGCCACATCGAGGAGCCCCGGCACCGCGTCGACCACGTGCTGCGGCTGCGCGAGTTGCAGGACGAGACCGGCGGCTTCGCCGTCTTCATCCCGCTGCGTTACCAGCACGACTTCGTCGACTCGGCGGACGGCAAGATCCGTAACCGGATCCAGGCGCGCACCACGATGGCCTCACCGGCCGAGTCGCTGAAGACGTTCGCCGTCTCCCGGCTGCTCTTCGACAACGTGCCGCACCTGAAGAACTTCTGGGTGATGCACGGGCTGTCGGTGGCCCAGCTGTCGCTGAACTTCGGGGTGGACGACCTGGACGGCTCCGTCGTCGAATACAAGATCACGCACGACGCCGACTCGTACGGCACCCCGAACACCATGCACCGCGACGACCTGCTGCACCTGATCTGGGACGCCGGCTTCCAGCCGGTCGAGCGGGACACCCGCTACAACGTGGTCCGGGAGTACGACAAGGCCCCGTCGTTGGCCGAGCGGCGCGCCGAGCCGCAGCAGGTCTGGGCCTGACCCGCCACGTACCCTCGCAGTCGATGACCAAGCAACGAGAACCTGAGCAGCAGGGCGGGTTTCCCCGCCGGGACGCCGAGGGGCGCATCCGTACCCTGGGTGACCTGCTCGGGGTGTGCCTGGCCGGCCTGGTCATCGGCGTGCTCGCGTTGGTGCTGTTCGACTGGGCGTTCGCCTCGATCGGCGCCGGCGACTTCGGGCACACCAACGGTTGGCTGGCGGTGATCCTGCCGGCCTGGCTGTTCTGGGACGACTTCCGGGCCTGGGAGTTCGGCGCGGCCCGGGTGGTGGCGGCGGTGGTGGCCGCTGCCGTCGGGGTGTTCGCCGGGCTGCTGATCGCCGGTCTGGGCGCGGGGTTGCCGCCGTTGCTCTCCGGTGCGTTGGCGGCGGGGGCGTTCACTGTGGCGTACGCGGCCCTCTGGTTCCCGGGCGTCCGTTGGCTGGCCCGCCGGACCGGCTGACCACGACCGCCCGCCGGGCGGCTCGACCCTTCCGCCGGCAGTGGCGGGCGACGGAGAGAACGGAGTGGTGCAGGTGAGCGCCGCGCTCAAGTACACGCTGGGCCGGATCGGGCTGTTCGTCGCCGTGCTGGCGGGCCTCTGGCTGATCGACATGAACGTGTTCCTGAAGCTGATGCTGGCGTTGGTGTTCTCCGCCGCGCTCTCCTTCTTCCTGTTGCGCGGTTGGCGCGACGAGATGGCGGCGGAGATCGCCGAAGCAGCCGAGCGCCGCCGAGCGGAGAAGGAACGCCTCCGCTCCGCCCTGGCCGGCGACGACCACCCCGAAACCCCCACCCCGAACCCCACCCCGCCCACCGAGGGTGACCCCGACCCTCAGCGTTGATCATGAAGTTATTGCCCGGTCACTCGGCGTGTCGTGGCAATAACTTCATGATCAACCGCGTGGAGCGGGGCCGCCCCGGGGCCG
>NZ_JBEXHP010000011.1:0-129388 GCF_040607895.1 Micromonospora sp. NPDC005220 | reverse complement strand
GACGGTCACCGTCGATCCGGGATAGCAACCGTCATCAATCCGGACAATCCTCAAGTCACTCGCGACGTCACGGCCGGCTTCCCCCAGCTCGCGGCCGGCGGCGGCGTTGTGCGATGGTGCGGGGTCAGTCCCTGGTGGGTGGCAGGCTGGGTAGCAGCCCGCCACCGCCACCACCTTGTCCGCCGCCGCCGGGGTTACCGCCGGGATTACCGCCAGGGTTGCCACCGGGGTTACCCCCAGGGTTGCCACCGGGATTGTTCCCGCCGGGGTTGCAGAACAGGTCGATCAGCGGGTTACAGGGGGCGCCCTGGCCGGGCTGACCCCCCGGGTTGGTCGGTGGTGGTGGCGGCGGCGGCTCCTTGCCGTTGCCCTTCGTGACATCACCCTCGCCGGTGACGCTGGGCAGGGGAATCTCCTCCTGGCCCTTCAGGGCGGTGTTCATGTACTTCTCCCAGATCGGGCCGGGGAGCGTCGAACCGCCGATGTCCTTGCCGCCGGTGAGCTTGATCTGCGGCTTCTTCGGATCCCGGCTGCCCACCCACACCGCTGTGGCGTTCTGCGGGGTGTAGCCGACCGTCCAGGCGTGCGAGTTGTCCTTGTTGTCGTACTCCCAGGTGCCGGTCTTGGCGGCGGCCTGGCGGCCGTCTTCCAGGGAGATGTTGTTCGGCCGGGGGATCTGCTTCAGGACGCCGGTGACCTCGTCAGTGATCTTTTTGGGGATCCGCTGCTCCACCTTGATGCGCTCGCTGCCGACCACCTTCCACTTGCCGGTGTCCTTCTCCTGCTGCTCCACCTTGATGATGAAGTGGGCCTTGATGTACTTGCCGTCGTTGGCGAAGGTCGCCATCGCGTTCGCGTGGTCGAACACGGTGATCGGGTACTTGCCGAAGGCGGTGTAGTTGTCGAACGGGTTCGGCCCCTTCTTCGACAGGTCGAAGGCCTGCGGCGGGTCGACGCCCCACATGGTGGTCACGCCGGCCTTCCGGGCCATGTCGACGACCTTGTCGGCGCCGATCGTGTCGGCGACCCAGTAGAAGGGCACGTTGTACGACTGGATCGTCGACTCTTCGAGGGTGCAGTACTTGCCGCACTTGAGGTTGGTGCGGTTGGCGTTACCGATCGTGTCCCTGGAGCCCTTGGGCTTGTACGGCGTGGGGTCCCAGTGCGACTTGACCGAGATGCCAGCTTCGATCGCGGCGGCCAGGGTGTACACCTTCATCGACGAGCCCGGCTGGTGCCCACCGGTCAGGTCGCCGTTCTTGTCGACGTTCTTGCCGGCGTAGTCGAAGTCGGCGCCGCTGTCACCGCCGTAGTAGGCGAGCACGCGGCCCTTCGACGGGTCGATCGACACCACTGCCGCCATCAGGTTCTTCGGCTGGTCGTAGAGCTCGGAGCCCTTCTTCGACTGCATCGCGGTGTTCTCGGCGGCCGCCTGGAGCTTCGGGTCGATGGTGGTGGTGATCCGGTAGCCACCGTCCCGCAGGGCGTCGACGCAACTGACCTTGCCCTCCGCGCCGTTGTCGGAGCACAGACCCATCTGGTCCATCTCCTGACGGACGTAGTTGATGACGTTGCCGCGCGGGCTGTCGACGCCGAAGCCGACGCCGTCCTTCTTCGGCGGCAGCACCTTGGGGTACTCAGTGGGCCGCGGCTCCTTGCCGGGCACACCAAGCCAGCCCTCCTTGACCATGCCATCGATCACGTAGTCCCACCGAGTCCTGGCGTCGGTCGGGTTGACCGACGGGTCGTACCCCCGGTGGGTGTCGGTCGCCTGCGGCTGCTTGATCAGTGCGGCCAGGACCGCACCCTCCGCTGGGGTGAGCTTGAGGGCCGGCTTGCCGAAGTAGGTCTGCGCCGCTGCCTCAATGCCGTACGCGCCGCGTCCGAAGTAGATGACGTTCAGGTAGTGCTGCATGATCTCTGGCTTGCTGTACTTGTCGTTCAGCTTGGAGGCGAGGATGGCCTCCTTCACCTTCCGGCCGTACGTGTCGTCCTTGAGGTTCTCGAACGCGTTGCGGGCGTACTGCTGGGTGATCGTCGAGGCGCCCTGCTTGTCACCGTTGGAGACGTTGTTCCATGCGGCCCGGACGATGCCCTTGTAGTCGACGCCCGAGTGCCGGTAGAAGTTCCGGTCCTCCGCAGCGGCGACCGCGTCCTGCACGTGCTGCGGGATCTGCTGGATGGTGACGAAGCTGCGGTTCTCGCTGCCCAGCTTGGCGAGCTGCGTCTTGCCGTCCTTGGCGTACACGGTGGTGGACAGCGGCAGCGGCATCTCGTTCGGCATGACCACGTTGGTCGAGTAGTAGGTGAAGGTCACCACACCGAGGCCGGCGAGCATGATGAAGACGGCGAACCCGGCGATCAGCAGGTTCATCCGCTTACGCTTCTTCGCCCGTGCCGCCGCGCCCGAGTCACCCGGACCACGACCACCCCGACCGGGACCGCCCGGACCGCCCGGCCCACCGGGACCGCCCGGCCCACCGGAGACCGGTGAGACGCTCGCCCGGGCGACCGCCGCACGACCACCGACCGACGCGGAGCCCACGCTGGCCCGGCCCGCCGAGGCGGTGCCCACCGAGGCCGCACCGACAGCGGCGGCGCCGACCGCGGCCCGACCTGCCGGCGCGCCCGGTGCCGGGGAGACGGGCACCGAGGCCCGACCGGGGACCGCGCGGCCGGCGGCCACACCGGGTGCCGGCGACACCGGCACCGAGGCCCGACCGGCCCGACCGGTCGCTGCGGAGCCCACCGAGGCGGACCCGGCGGCCACGCCGCCACGCGGCGGCACCGAGGCCGAGCCGCCAACCGTGGCTCGTCCACCGGCCGCCCGCGGGGTCACCGAGGCGCGGCCCGGGGCTGCCGCGCCACCCTCCGAGGCTGACCAGCCGCTCCCGCCGGAGTCACCGCCGGGTCTGCGGTACGCGTCGTCCGCGCCCGGTCCGGGGTCACCGTCCGGACCCGGGTACTGGGCCCGTCCGCGCGCAGAACTGGGATCGCCGTACGAGTTCATTCCTCACACCCTGCCGGTCGCGGTGGGGCGCGACTGCGCCGCCACCGGGTTGCCGTGAGTTGCTTCACCCGGGAGGCCGGCACGGGGGTGCCAACCGACCAGGGTCATTGCCGTATCAATCGGGCCAATCGGGCCAACAGCCGGTCGGCCGTCCCGGGTTACGTCTGCGGCCCCGGGGCCGGTCCAACCAGGTGAGATCACCGTTGCGCCTCTCGCCTCCGCCGACCGGCGCCTTCGGCGCCCGCCGCGTCCTGCTCGCTGGTGCCGTCGCTGTCGCCGGCCAGACCGTCCCGGCCGAGCAGGTACTGCTCGACGAGATGGTTCCAGTCACAACCGAGGCACACCTCCACCACGAAGACCTGGAACTCACGCAGCGTCATCGCCAGCACGGGCAACTCGGTCAGTGTCCGGGCCTGCCCGGCGGACTGCTTGAGCTCGTCACCGTAAATGTAGTGGACCAGGGTCAGGTTTTCGCTGCGGCAGATCGGGCAGCGGCGGTCGGTCGGCTCGCCGTGGAACCGAGCGGCGTTCTTCAGGTACGGCGACGCATCGCAGACGTCGTACGTGCCGACTCGCCCGGCCAGGAGCTCACGCAGCACTGCTCGCTTCTGAAGCGAGTAGTCGACGACCTGGCGCTGCGTACGCATGCGGAGAAGGGTACGCGGTCCGGCCCGAGCAGGCGACCATGCTCACAATCCGTGACGAAGACATCTCGGAACGGGGGTTTGCCCTGGCTCGTACGACCCGCTAACGTGCGATGTATCGGTCCGATACATCGCGGCGGTTACCACTCCACGCCGGAGGGTAAAGAGAGGGTGGCCAGTGCTTGAGTTCGCCATCCTCGGCCTCCTGCAGGAGTCTCCGATGCACGGCTATGAGCTGCGCAAGGAGCTGACCGCCAAACTCGGCGCGATCCGGGCGGCGATCAGCTACGGCTCGCTCTATCCCACGCTACGCAGGCTGCAGGCGGTGGGATGGATCACCGAAGCTGCTGAGACACCCGCCACTGCCGAGGAGGTTCCCGCGCTGACCAGCCGACGAGGTCGGGTGGTCTACAAAATCACCGCGGAAGGCAAGGAACGCTTCGCCCAGTTGATCGCACAGGCCGGGCCCGAGACGTACGACGACACGGGCTTCGGGGTGCACTTCGCGTTCTTCGCCCGGACCGACCAGGCGACCCGACTGCGCATTCTGGAGGGTCGCCGCCGCAAGATCGAGGAGCGTCGCGAAGGGCTTCGTGACGTGCTGGGCCGGGCAGCCGAGCGCCTCGACGCTTACACGCTGGAACTGCAGCGCCACGGCCTTGATGCCTGTGAGCGCGAGGTCCGCTGGCTGGAGGAGCTCATCGCCAACGAGCGCTCCGGCCGAGCCCCGACGGTCCCGAACACCGGGACAGCCGGCGGCCGACGAGAAGACAACAGCCCGCCTCCGCCTGGAGAGACCAGGAATGAGCGGCCGTGACAGAAAAGAAGGAGGCAGACGCTATGGGCTCCGTCCGCGTCGCCATCGTCGGTGTGGGTAACTGCGCCTCGTCCCTGGTTCAGGGCGTCGAGTATTACCGGAACGCCAACCCGAACGACCGCGTCCCGGGTCTCATGCACGTCGCCTTCGGCGACTACCACGTCAACGCCGTGGAGTTCGTCGCGGCATTCGACGTGGACGCCAAGAAGGTGGGCATGGACCTCGCGGAGGCGATCGTCGCCAGCGAGAACAACACCATCAAGCTCTGTGACGTGCCGCCGACCGGCGTCAGCGTGCAGCGCGGTCCGACCTTCGACGGTCTGGGCCAGTACTACCGCGAGATCGTCGAGGAGTCGGACGCCACCCCGGTCGACGTGGCGCAGGCGCTGCGCGACGCGCAGGTCGACGTCGTCGTCTGCTACCTGCCGGTCGGCTCCGAGCAGGCCGCCAAGTTCTACGCCCAGGCCGCGATCGACGCCGGCTGCGCGTTCGTCAACGCCCTGCCGGTCTTCATCGCCTCCGACCCGGAGTGGGCCCAGAAGTTCACCGACGCTGGCCTGCCGATCGTCGGTGACGACATCAAGAGCCAGGTCGGCGCCACCATCGTGCACCGCGCCCTCGCGAAGCTCTTCGAGGACCGCGGCGTCGAGCTGCTGCGCACGTACCAGCTCAACTTCGGCGGCAACATGGACTTCATGAACATGCTGGAGCGCAAGCGGCTGGTCTCGAAGAAGATCTCGAAGACCCAGTCGGTCACCTCGCAGATCCCGCACGAGATGAGCAAGAGCGACGTGCACATCGGCCCGTCGGACCACGTGCCGTGGCTGGACGACCGCAAGTGGGCGTACATCCGCCTGGAGGGTCGCTCGTTCGGTGACACCCCGCTCAACGCCGAGCTCAAGCTCGAGGTGTGGGACTCCCCGAACTCGGCCGGCGTCATCATCGACGCCGTCCGGGCCGCGAAGATCGCCCTGGACCGGAAGATCGGCGGCCCGATCCTGTCGGCCTCGTCGTACTTCATGAAGTCCCCGCCGGTGCAGTACGCCGACCACGACGCCCACCAGGCCGTCGAGGAGTTCATCGCCGGCGAGGTAACGCGCTGACCTGCTGAACACCAACAGCATCGGCGAGGGCCGGGTCCGAACGGACCCGGCCCTCGCCGCGTTTCAACCTGTCATCTCCAGGTACGGCGACAGCCGCAGCGCCAGCTCGTCGACCGAATCGATTTCACCACTGGCCAACGCGTCGGTGAGCGCCATCCGCTCCTTGGCCGGCATGTGTAGCGCAACCCCGCAACGGATCAGGAAGACCCGCATCGCCGCCCAGGCGAGGCCCGCGTTCCACATGTCGAGTGGCCGCCAAACCATCAACCCGTGCATCAACGCCGCCGCCCTGTCCAGCGCGGTGGGGTACACGGCACGCCCCAGGATCCGGGCGTGCGGGCGGGCCGCCGCAGCGACGAGGATGCCGCCGTCCCTGACGCGACTGTGCTGGCCTGTGTGCTCGGATAAGAGGATCAACAGGTCCTCCGGCTCGGGCCACGGTTGAATCACCGATCCCCCAACATCTCGAAGAATTCGGCGTCTTCCTCCAGGACCCGTCGGGCGGCCTGACGGGTCCACTCGTTGCGCTCCTGACGCTCGAGGTATTCCTGGATCGCCACCTCGACGGTCTTGTGCATCGAACGGTGTTCCGCCTCGGCCAGCTCCCGAAGGCGCTGCTCGACCTCGGGCTTGAGCGTCAGGGTGAAGGCCATACCGTTTTTGTATAGCTCTTCCGGGGGTACGTCAACCAGGCTCGGCAATGGCTGGTCAGGACCACGCGTGTCGGAGGGCGACCGCGGCCTCCAACTCCAGCAGCTTGACCTTGCGCGGCAGGCCCCCACCGAAGCCGACCAGCTTGCCGCCCGCGCCGACGATCCGGTGACACGGCACGATCACCGGCACCGGGTTGCGGTTGCAGGCCACACCCACCGCCCGCGCCGCCCCGGCGTCACCGACCAGGCGCGCCACGTCGCCGTACGTCAGCGTCTCCCCATAGGGGATTCGGGTCATCTCCCGCCACACGGCCCGCTCGAAGTCGGAGCCCCGGGGCATCGACACCGGGACGCCGAACGCGGTCAACTCACCGGCGAAGTACGCCCGCAGCTCGGTCACCGCCCGCCGGGACAGCGCGTCGCCGGGCTCGTCGACCGCTGCGTCGACCCGACCGAAGGCGGTGCCACAGACGTTCGTGCCATCGGTGGCGACGGAGAACTCGCCGATCGGTGAGTCGAGCACGGTCCAGCGCATCAGGCCATTCTCCCCGACCTCCGCCGGTGCTGTTCCGTGGAGCGGTCGGGCGTTGCGTGACGTCGATACCGTGCAGATCGTGGCAGCGGGGACGCTCATCTTTCTGATCATCGGCGGGGCGGGCATCGGTGTGCTCGCGCTCGCGCTGCTCGGCACCGAGCTGCTCCAGTTCGGGCACGCCGACGTGGACGGGCCGATCTCGGTCGAAACGGTCGCCGGCTTCGCCGGGGCGTTCGGGTTCGGCGGGGCCATCGTCAACGAACTGCTCGGTGCGCGTACACCCGGCATGGTCGTCGGTGCGGTGGCCGGCGGCGTGCTCGCGGCCGTGCCCACCGGCTGGTTGGCGTCCCGGCTGAGCCGGGCGGCGCGGAACATGCGCACCGACCCCACCCCCACCCGTGACGACCTGGTCGGCGCGCTCGGCCTGGTCGTCACCCCGGTGCCGGCCAACGGGTACGGCGAGGTCCGCATTCGCCTCGCCGGCCAACCGGTCAAACTCAGCGCCCGCGCGGACCAACCGATCCCGATCGGCGCCCAGGTCTTCGTCGTGCAGGCGCTCAGCGAGACCAGCGTGCACGTAGAGACCTACTGACCTTCCCCCTCATAGACGGGACTCCTCATATGGCCCTACTCATCGCCATCGGCGGCGCGGTACTCCTCGCGCTCATCCTGGTGTTCTTCGTGCTCTCCCGGATCAAGGTGGCCGGCCCGAACGAGGCGTTCATCGTCACCGGCCGCAAGGGCCGCACCACGCAGACCGCCGACGGTGGGCGGTCCACCGACAACTCCGGGCAGAAGGTCGTGCTGGGCGCCTCGGTGTTCGTGCTGCCGGTGGTGCAGAAGCTCCAGTCGCTCGACCTGTCCAGCCGGCGGATCGACGTCGGCATCCGGGGCGCCGTGAGCAAGCAGGGCATCCGCGCCGACCTGCACGGGGTGGCGATCGTCAAGGTCGGCGGCACCGAGGACGCGATCCGGGCCGCCGCCCAACGGTTCCTGCACCAGCAGGACGAGATCGACAACTTCACCCGGGAGGTGCTGGCCGGCGCGCTGCGCTCGATCGTCGGCCGGCTCACCGTCGAGGAGGTCATCCGGGACCGGGCGGCGTTCGCCAGCGCGGTCGCCGAGGAGGCCGAGCACTCGATGACCAACCAGGGTCTGGTGCTGGACACCTTCCAGCTCCAGGACATCCTCGCCGAGGGCTCCTATCTTCAGGACCTGGGCCGGCCCGAGGCCGCCCGGGTGCTCAAGGACGCGGCGATCGCCGAGGCGCGGGCCCGGCAGCAGGCCGAGCAGGAGCGGCTGCTCGCCGAGGAGGCCATCGCCGAGGCGAACCGGAACCTGGCCCTCAAGCAGGCCGGCATCCAGGCCGAGATCGACGCGGCGAAGGCGAAGTCCGCCGCCGCCGGGCCGCTCGCTCAGGCCGAGCGGGACCAGGCGATCCTCTCCGAGCAGCAGAAGGTTGCCGAGCGCAACGCCGAACTCAAGCAGCGCCAACTCGACACCGAGGTGCGCAAGCCGGCTGACGCCGCGCGGTACAAGGTGGAGCAGGAGGCCGAGGCGTCCCGGAACGCGGCGGTGCTGCACGCCGACGCGCAGCGCCAGTCGGTCATCGCCGCCGCGCAGGCCTCCGCCGAGCAGGCCCGCCTCACCGGTGAGGGTGAGCGGGCCCGGCGGGCCGCGCTCGCCGAGGCGAACGCCATCGAGGGCGCCAAGGAGGGTGAGGCCGAGCAGCGGCGGCGCTCCGCCATCGCCGAGGCGGTGGAGCGGGAAGGTCAGGCCGAGGCCGCGGCCATCCTGGCCAAGGGTGAGGCCGAGGCGGACGCGATGGCGCGCAAGGCCGAGGCGTTCGCCGCGTACGGGGAGGCGGCCGTGCTGGACCTACTGGTCAAGGTGCTGCCGCAGGTCGTCGAGGCGGCCAGTGCGCCGATCGGGGCGATCGACAAGATGACCGTCATCTCCACCGACGGCGCGTCGTCGCTGACGAAGTCGGTGGCCGGCAATGTGGCCCAGGGCCTCCAGCTCGGCAGCGACCTCACCGGAATCGACCTGCCCGGCCTGCTGGCGCGGCTCGGCTCGGCGTCCACCCCGGCCGGCAATGGCACCGCGTCGGTCGACGGGAAAGCCGTCGAAGGCCGCTGACTGGGTACGCCGACGGGCCGCCGCTCCCGGTTCGGGGATGGCGCCCCGTCGGCGTCGGTCATCGCGAAGCTCGAAGCGCTAGGTGATCAAACCCTCTGCGCGGGCCCAGCGCAGCAGCTCCGCCTCGGCGGCGTCGCGGTCCAGCGGACCGTGTTCGAGGCGCTGTTCCTTGAGGTGCTTCCACGCCCGCCCGACCACCGGCCCCGGCGGTACGCCGAGCAACTCCATGATCGCGTTGCCGTCCAGGTCGGGTCGGACCCGCGCCAGGTCCTCCTCGGCCGCGATCCTGGCGATCCGATCCTCCAGCGCGTCGTAGTCGGCCGCGAGCTGGGCGGCCTTGCGCCGGTTGCGGGTGGTGCAGTCGGAGCGGGTCAGCTTGTGCAGGCGAGGCAGCAGGTCACCGGCGTCGGCGACGTAGCGGCGCACCGCCGAGTCGGTCCACTCGCCCCGCCCGTAACCGTAGAAGCGCAGGTGCAGCGCGACCAGCGCGGTCACCTTCGCGGTGACCTCCTTCGGGTACCGCATCGCCTTCAACCGGGCCTTGGTCAGCCGGGCACCGACCACCTCGTGGTGGTGGAAGCTGACCCGGCCGTCGGAGCCGACCGCCTTCGTCGCCGGCTTGCCCACGTCGTGCAGGAGGGCGGCCATCCGCAGGATGAAGTCGCAGCCCTCCTCCTCGTAGGAGATCGCGTTCTCGACGACCGTCAACGTGTGCTCGTAGACGTCCTTGTGCTGGGCGTGCTCGTCGATCTCCAGCTTCAGCCCGGTCAACTCCGGGATGAACCGCTCGGCCAGCCCGGTGTCGACCAGCAGCCGCAGCCCGGTGATCGGGTCCGCGCCGCAGAGCAGCTTGGTGAACTCGTCGCGGATCCGCTCGGCGGTGATCCGGTCCAGGTCGGCGGCCATCTCGGTCATCGCCACATGCACGTCCGGGTGCACGGCGAACCGCAGCTGGGCGGCGAACCGGGCGGCCCGCAGCATCCGCAGCGGGTCGTCGCCGAACGACTCACCCGGCGTGCTCGGGGTACGGATCATCTTGGCCGAGATGTCGTCCAGCCCGCCGTGCGGGTCGGTGAACCGGTGGTCCGGCAGGCTGACCGCCATCGCGTTGATGGTGAAGTCGCGCCGTTTCAGGTCCTCGTCGAGGCTGGTGCCGTACACCACCACCGGGTTGCGGCTGACCTGGTCGTACGACTCGGCTCGGAAGGTGGTGATCTCCAGCCGGAGGCCGTCGCGCTGAGCGCCGATGGTGCCGAACTCCCGGCCGGTCTCCCAGATCGACTCGGCCCAGCCCTTGATGATCCGCAGGGTCTCGTCGGGGTGCGCGTCGGTGCAGAAGTCGAGGTCGTCCCCGAGTCGACCGAGCAGGGCATCCCGCACCGAACCGCCCACCAGGTGCAGCTCGTGACCGGCGCGGACAAAGCGGCGGCCCAACTCGTCGGCGACCGGGGAGACCCGGAGCAGTTCGGCGACGGCGTTGCGCTGCGCGGCGGTGAGTTCGCGGCGGTCGGCGGCGTGAGGTGCGGAGGCTTCGGACATGGGATCGCCAGCTTATCGGGCCGGGGTGTGATCCGATCCGCCGGGCGCGGGTATCGGGTGGGGGTTGACTATGGTCTGTGGCGTGCGGGTCGGTGTCCGACTCGACGTACCCCTGGGAGGCTGGAGATGAGCGGCGGGCTCTACCGCAGCGCCAACGCCGCGAACGATGGCGGCACCGGCACCCGTCCCGGGGACGGTGCCACGTTCATCTCCGCCGAGCCGCTGAACCAGCCGGCCATTGAGTCGACCGCGCCGCCGCAGGAGCAGGTGGGCGAAGCGAGCGCGGCGGCCAACAGCGCGGTGATGGCGATCGGCAGCCTGGTCAGCCGGGGTACCGGCTTCCTGCGCACGTTGGCGTTGACCGCCGCGCTGGGTGGGGCGCTGGTGGGTGACGCGTACACCACAGCGCAGATTCTGCCCGGCATGGTCTACGAGTTCCTGCTCGGCGGCATCCTCACCAGCGTGCTGATCCCGGTGCTGGTCCGCCGGCGCAGGGTCGACACCGACGGCGGTCAGGCGTACGCCCAGCGGCTGCTGACCCTGGCGGTGCTGACCCTTGCCGGCGCGGCGCTACTCGCGGTGCTCTCGGCGGGCCTGTTGACCAAGCTCTACGCCGGCGACAACACCGGGGAAAGCTTCCGGGACCTGGTCAAGGCACTGTCGTACCTGATGTTGCCGATGATCTTCTTCACCGGCCTCAGCGCGCTGATCAGCGCGGTGCTCAACACCCGCGGGCACTTCGCCGCGCCGATGTGGGCGCCGATCCTCAACAACCTCGTGGTGATCGCCACCGCCGGGCTGTACATAGCGATCTTCGGGGCGGAGATCGTCAAGCCGGACGAGATGACCCCCGGCCGGATTCTGCTGATCGGTGGCGGCACCCTGCTCGGCGTCGCGATTCAGGCCGCCGGGCTGTTGCCGGCGCTGCGCAAGGTCGGTTTCCGGTGGAAGTTCCGGTTCGATTTCCGGACCCTCGGGCTGCGGGAGCTGGGGCGCCTCGGCGGCTGGATGTTCTGTTACGTCGCGGTGAGCCAGGTCGGCCTGATCGTGCTCTTCAACCTGCTGAACCGGGCAGGTAAGGAGAACGCCGCCGGCCCACTGATCTACAACAACGTGTTCCTGCTGCTGATGATGGCGCACGGCATCATCGCCGTCTCGATCATCACCGCACTGATGCCCCGGATGAGCGCGGCCGCGGCCGACGGTCGGTACTCCGACGTCGCGGCCGACCTGTCCCGGGGCACCCGCACCGTCTCGGCGGTGCTCGCCCCGATCGCGGTCTGCTACGCGGTGCTGGCGACCCCCCTTGCCGTGACGCTGTTCCGCTACGGCGCGTTCACCGACGAGAACGCGGCGGACACCTCGCTGGTGCTGCTCCTGGCGGCGCTGGCCCTGGTGCCGTTCGCGATCAGCCAACTCTTCACCTTCGCCTTCTACGCCCTGCCGGACACCCGCACCCCGGCGCTGATCAACATCGCGGTGGTGGCCCTGCGAATCGGTGTGCAGGTGGTGCTCTACGTCGCCTTCGCCGCCCACTTCGCCGCGGCCGGGATGATGATCGGCAACACCGTTTCCTACCTGGCGGCGGCGTTCGCTTCGGCCTGGCTGCTGCGGCCGCGGGTAGGTCGGATCGGGATGGGCGCCATTCTGCGCACCCTCGGCCGAGTGGCGATCGCCGCGTTGGGGGCCGCCCTGGTCGGCCTCCTCGTCGTGAACCTCCTGCCCGGTGGCGACCGACCAAGTTGGATGCAGGCTGTCGTGCAGTTGGTGATCGGCGGTGTGGTGATCGGCGGGACCTATCTGGGTCTGGCCATGCTGCTGCGGATCGGCGAGATCACCGAGGTGGTCGGGATGGTTCGCCGCCGCCTCGGTCGCTGAAAGCCAGCAGCTGATTACAACAAGTTGGCATTCATACGGACCGTGACTGCGGATCACCAGGCTGGGGATGCTCCTGTGGATAACTCCGCGATTCGCCGGTCAGCCACCGCTTCAGCCTGTGGATAACCAACCGTACGGCTGAGGGTGGCAACCCGATCGGTGGGAAAGCACGAGGCAGCGCGAGCGCCACTCCTGCCCAGCCCCGGCGTCGGTCACTTGCGGTGAAGCCGTAGATTAGCTAGTACATGTGCCAGCAACGTGGCTGACAACGGTCGTAACCGGACGACTTCGCCGACTGCCGGAATCACCGCCAGGTACGGCGGGAAGATGACATGTCGGAGAGACGGGCAACCCGGGTAAGGTCGCTCTCGACGGGTACGGCAGGGGCCGACGCTGGGCGTCGACACCGGTCGGCCGGTTCCTTCAACGGCAGAGCGGGAAGCCACATGCCCAGCAGTTCGGGTTCATCGATCGACACGATCACCGAGGGAGGACGGGTGACCCAGGTCGGCGAGGGTCAGGAGGCGGACGAAAGCGCTCCTCCGGTCATGACCTTCGGTGCTCCCACGGCCGGTGAAGTCCTCGCCGAGCGGTACGAACTGGTTGAGCACATCAACAACGACAGTGCGGGTCGGCTGGTCTGGCGCGGGGTCGACGTCATCCTGCGCCGTCCCGTTGCCGTGGTGCTGCGTTACCCTGGTGGCGACTCCGCCACCGAGATGCTTCAGGCCGCCGTCGCGGCCAGCCGGGTCATCCACCCCAACCTGGTCGGCGTCTACGACGCGATCGACGAGGCCGACCGGGCGTACGTGGTGCGCGAGTGGGTCGACGGGCAGTCCCTGCGGGACCTGGCGGCCGACGGCCCCCTGGACCCGGCTCGCGCCACCGCCATCGGCAACGCCGTCGCGAGCGCGCTCGCCGCGGTGCACGCCACCGGCATGGTGCACGGCAACGTCCACCCCGGCACCGTCATGATCAGCGATGAGGGCCGGGTGGTGCTGGCCGACGCCCGCACCGACGGCGCCGACAGCCAGGAGAACGACATCCGAGCGGTCGGCGGGGTGCTCTACTTCGCGCTGACCGGCTCGTGGCCGCACGCCGAGGCACCGCTGCACGGCGCCACCGCGGGCCATGGCCGCGCCGCCATCCCGGACGCTGTTCGGGACGCCGCTGGTGCCATCGCGGCACCCCGCCAGGTGCGGGCCGGCGTTCCGGCGTACCTGGACGACCTCACCATGGATCTGCTCGACGCCGAGATCGCGCCGCCGTCCTCCGACGTGCTCGCCGCCGAGCTGGCGCGACTGGACGTGCCGGCCGAGGATGAGCACTACCTCGACAACAGCGGGCCGCTGCGGTTCGCCGCCGAGACCGGGGAAGAGCCGTCGCCGCTGGCCGCGGCCGGGGGCCGCAAGGTCGCCGTCGGCATCGCTGGTCTGCTGGCCGTCGCCCTGATCGGCCTGCTGATCGGGATCATCTCGCTGGGCGGCGACGACGAGGACCCGCAGTCCAACCCGGTCGCCGCGCCGACCTCCAGTGCCCCGGCCGGCGACGCCACCCCGGCCGCCGCGACGGCACGCAAGCTGACCGTGAAGGACGTCCGGATCATCGACCCGGACAGCAAGAACCGCAGTGAGGTCCGTGACGCCGAGAAGGTCATCGACGGTGACGAGGACAAGGGCTGGGAGACCGAGACCTACGAGAACAGGCCCAACTTCGGCAACCTGAAGAAGGGCATGGGCGTCTGGCTCGACCTCGGCGAGCCGCACACCGTCAAGTCGGTGCAGGCGGTGCTGTCGGCCACCGGCGCGTCCGCCCAGCTCCTCGCCGGCACGACCAAACCACCGTCCAGCTCCAGCGGTGACAAGCAGTTGGTGGCGAGCTACAAGACCGCCATCGGCCAGCCGTTCGAGGACCACGACGGCACCACCATGACGTTCAACGGCTTCGACGCCGACCAGAAATACCAGTATCTGCTGTTCTGGATCACCCAGCTGCCGCCGTCCGAGAACGGATTCAAGCTGGGGGTGCAGGAGATTACGGTCCAGGGGTCGTGAGCCGACCCGGGCACCGTACGCACTGGACGCGGTGATGGACGGGCGCGCCGCCGCGAAGGACCTGGAGCTGCTGCGCGCGCACGTCGCCGGTGACCGGGACGCCTTCGCCGAGTTGTTCCACAGGCACCGCGACCGGTTGTGGGCGGTGGCCCTGCGGACGCTCGGCGACCGCGAGGAGGCCGCCGACGCACTCCAGGACGCCTTGCTGTCGGCGCATCGGGCGGCGGCCCGGTTCCGCGGCGACTCCGCCGTCACCACCTGGCTGCACCGGATCGTGGTCAACGCCTGCCTGGACCGGATCCGACGCCGGCAGGCGCACCCCACCGTGCCGCTGCCGGACGGCAACCGGGCCGAGGACGGCACCGGCGGGCTGGAGCCGGCGGCACCGGCAGCGGACCACGACACCGTGCTGGTGGTCCGCGAGGCGCTCGCCGCGTTGCCCGTCGAGCAGCGCGCCGCGCTGGTGCTGGTGGACGTTCAGGGCTATCCGGTCGCCGAGGTCGCCCGCATCCTCGGCGTCGCCGAGGGGACGGTGAAGAGCCGGTGTGCCCGGGGCCGGGCGCGGCTGGCCGTGCTGCTCGGGCATCTCCGTCCCGACGCCGTCGCGACGCCGTCGGCCCGACCGGAGCCGGCCGCCTCGATCACCGGCGTGCCCGGCGTCACGCCCGGGAACCTCGGCCCGGTGGAGGGCGTCGGATCGGGGTCAGGCCGGTACCGGCGGGACGCCAACCAGGAGGACACGTGACGACCGAGGGGTTCCGGGAGGTCGACGCGGACCTGCTCGCTGACTACCTCGGCGGGGCGTTGGACGGCACCCCGCAGCAGGACGAGGTCGCCCAGCTGGTCTCCGCGGACCCGTCCTGGGCCGAGGCGTACGCGCTGCTGGCCCCCGCCGTGGCCGAGGTCCGGGCGGACCTGACCCGCTGGGCCGAGCCGTCCCCGGAGATGCCGTCGGCGATCACCGAGCGGCTGCTGGCCGCGCTGGCCGCCGCAGAGCCGACGAACGACACCTCGACCGAGGCGGCGCCCGGCGGCGATCCGGTGACGCCGGTGGTCGTACCGGCGCAGGGCGGGGCCGGCCGTCGACCGACCGTTCCCACGCCGGTCGGGTCGGGGCGCAGGGTGTCCACCGGTCCGGGCCGCCGCCGCTGGCGCGGCTGGGCCCGCCGTGGGGCACCCGTGGCCGCCGCCGCGATCGCCGTCGTGGCCGTCGCGCTGGGCCTCAACCAACTGTCGATGCGGGCGTCGGACGACTCCAGCGACGCCACCGCCCTGAACCGACCGGCGAGCGCGCCCGAGGGCGTCGCGGGGGCCGAAACGGTCCGCACCACCGGGCCGTCACTGCGCAGTGGTACGAACTACACCGCGCAGACCCTCGGCGACGCCTACGGCCCGCACGCTCCGGCTGCCAGCCGGGCGACCGGCAACACCCCGGGCGGGCAGCCGGAGGTGGCTGGCGGGGGCGACCGCCCCGCCTCTGCCCACGGGTCGGACCAGCTGGCCCGGCTGACCGACGAGGCCGCGCTGACCAGCTGTCTGGCCAGCGTCGCCGCGGAACACGGATCTGCACCACTGGTGGTCGAGGTGACCGACTACGCGCGGTTCCAGGGCGAACAGGCGCTGGTTATTCGCTTCACCGATGCGACCGGAGCGCGGTGGGCCTGGGTGAGCGGGCCGGAGTGCGGAGTGCCTGGGTCCGGCTCGGACAGCCGGTATTCGGCGCGGGTAGGGTGAATCCACGGTCAATGGCACGATGACTGCCCACGTGACCTGACCCACCGGATGCCCGGCTCGGGAATCCCCGGTTCGTACGATGACGTTCTGGAAGTCAGCTGCCGGCCCCACCCAGGCGTCGGCAACTCGGATCAGCATCGGTGCTCGCGCCGACGCCGAACACACACAACTCGGGAGACGGCAGTGGACGAGGTCCGCAACCTGATCATCATCGGCTCCGGGCCGGCCGGCTACACAGCGGCGGTCTACGCCGCACGCGCCAACCTCAAGCCGCTGATCATTGAGGGCGTCCAGTCCGGTGGCGCGCTGATGACCACGACCGAGGTGGAAAACTTCCCCGGCTTCGCTGACGGCATCCTCGGCCCCGAGCTGATGGACAACATGCGCAAGCAGGCCGAGCGGTTCGGCGCCGAGTTCCTCACCGACGACGTGACCCGGGTCGAGCTGGTGGACACCGGCGACGCCGGCTCCGGCGCGGTGAGCACCGTCTGGGTCGGCGAGACCGCCTACCGGGCGCGATCGGTCATCCTCTCCACCGGGTCGGCCTGGCGTCCGCTGGGCGTGCCGGGTGAGCAGGAATACCTGGGCCACGGCGTCTCCTCGTGTGCCACCTGTGACGGCTTCTTCTTCCGCAACCAGCACATCGTCGTCGTCGGCGGTGGCGACTCGGCGATGGAGGAGGCCAGCTTCCTCACCCGCTTCGCGGAGTCGGTGACCATCATCCACCGGCGCGACTCGTTCCGGGCCAGCAAGATCATGGCCGACCGGGCGCTGAGCAACGAGAAGATCAAGGTCGAGTGGAACAGCACCGTCGAGGAGATCCTCGGCGACGACGGCAAGGTCACCGGCGTACGCGTCCGCAACGTGCACACCGGCGAGACCAAGGTGCTGGACGTGACGGGCGTCTTCGTCGCCATCGGTCACGACCCGCGCAGCGAGCTGTTCCAGGGCCAGGTCGAGCTGGACGACGAGGGCTACGTGAAGGTCCACGCCCCGAGCACCCGCACCAACGTGCCGGGTGTCTTCGCCGCCGGCGACGTGGTCGACCACACCTACCGTCAGGCGATCACCGCGGCCGGCACCGGTTGTGCCGCCGCGCTCGACGCCGAGCGGTTCATCGCGACGCTCAGCTGAAACAAGGAACACATCCCGGAGGAGGGGCATAGTGGGAACAACCAAGGCGGTCACGGACAAGAGCTTCGTCAGTGACGTGCTGCAGGCCGACAAGCCGGTGCTGGTGGACTTCTGGGCGGAGTGGTGCGGGCCGTGCCGCAAGGTGTCGCCGCTGCTCGAGGAGATCGCCCGGGAGATGGGTGACCAGGTCACCATCGTCAAGCTCAACATCGACGAGAACCCGGAGACCGCTCGGGCCTACCGGGTGATGTCGGTGCCGACGCTCACCGTCTTCAAGAACGGCCAGCCGGTCCAGTCGATCGCCGGTGCCAAGCCGAAGGGCGAGCTGGTCCGGCTCATCGAATCGGCCCTCTGACCCGCAGAAACATCAACCGAACCCCGTACCCGCTCGCCGGGTGCGGGGTTCGGTGTCTCCTGGACCGGACCGTCGACGTATTTTTCGGCCCCAGCCACCTCGCCGCCCCGGAGCGCATAGCCTCAAGCCTGGGCCGCCCGGCCAGCCAGCGTCGTGCAGAGGGGGTCGTGCGTGCGTCCAATTCGACCCGGTGACCGGGGACCCGCGGTCACGGAGATCCGTACCATCCTGACCGGCCTCGACCTGCTCGCCGCCGCCGGCTCGCACACCGACGAGTTCGACCTCGACACCGAGCGGGCGGTCCGCGCGTTTCAGCAGTCGCGCGGGCTCAGCGTGGACGGCCGGGTCGGCGCGGAGACTTGGCGCGCGCTGGACGCCGCCCGCTGGCGGCTCGGCGCCCGCACCCTCTACCACGCGGTTCCCGAGCCGCTCACCGGCGAGGACGTCCGGTCGCTGCAGGAACGACTGCTGGAGATGGGGTACGACGTGGGCCGCGCGGACGCCATCTACGGTGTCCGGACGTCGCGGGCGGTGGCCCAGTTCCAGCGCGAGGTGGGGCTCACCCCCGACGGTTCCTGCGGCCCACACACGATGAACGCGCTCCGCCGGATCGGCCGCAAGGTGGTCGGAGGCCGCCCGCAGTGGCTCCGCGAATCCGACGCCATCCGGCAGTCCGGGCCGGCGCTGGTCGGCAAGACGGTCGTCATCGACCCGGGGCACGGGGGCACCGACCCCGGGATGGTGGTGCCCGACGGCGCGCTGCGCTGGACCGAGGCGGACCTGGTGCACGACCTGGCCAGCCGACTGGAGGGGCGACTCGCCGCCACCGGGATGCGGGTGCAGCTCACCCGGGGTCCGTCGCCCGACAGTTGCCTGCCGGACACCGACCGGGCCCTGCTCGCCAACTCGCTCGGTGCCGACGTGTTCATCTCGCTGCACCTGGACGGCCACGCCAACCCGGACGCCGAGGGCGTCGCGACCTACCACTACGGCACCGACAACGGGGTGACCTCGGCAACCGGTGAGCGCCTGGCCGGGCTGGTGCAGCGGGAGATCGTCGCCCGCACCGGGCTGCGCGACTGTCGTACCCACGCCAAGACGTGGGAGCTGCTGCGACTGACGCGGATGCCCGCCGTCCGGGTCGAGGTCGGCTATCTCACCTCGCCGACGGACCGCGCCCAACTCGTCGACCCCCGGTTCCGGGACCGGGTGGTGGAGGCGATCGTGGCCGCGGTGCAGCGGATGTACTACCCGATCGAGCGGGACGTCCCGACCGGATCACTCGACGTCAGCGAACTGCGTGCCGTGGTGACCGCCGGCACGGTCGTCGACTGATCCGCCGCCGGGCGTCAGCCGTTGGTGGAGCGGGTGGCCGGGGCGGGACGGACCGGCCGGAGCAGGGTTTCCGGGCTCATCGACCCGAGCAACTTCTCCAGCGCGTACTCGACGTCGGACTTCCAGCTCAGCGCCGTCCGCAGCTCAAGGCGCAACCGAGGAAACCGCGGATGCGGACGGACGGTCTTGAAGCCCACGGAGAGGAAGAAGTCGACCGGGGCCACGCAACCGCCGGCCGGGTCGTCCGCGTCGCCGAACTTGGCGTCGCCGAACGCCTCGATGGCCTTGATCCCCCGCTTGGTCAGATCCCGGGCGACACCCTGCACCAGCATCCGGCCCAACCCGCCGCCGGCGAACGCGGCCACCACGTTGGCGGTCATCAACAGTGCCGCGTCCGCGGAGACCGGTGAGGTCGGAAACGCCATCGAGCGGGGCACGTAGGCGGGCGGGGCGTACATCACGAAGCCGGCCGGCATGCCGTCGACGTACGCGAGTTTGCCGCAGGAGCCCCATTCCAACAACGTCTGGGAGACCCACGCCTCCTTCTCCAGGCCCGGATCGCCGGCGGCGCAGGCCCGGTCCGCGGAGACCGGATCGAGCTCCCAGTAGACGCATTGCCGGCACGGACGCGGGAGGTCTTCCAACGTGTCGAGGGTCAGGCTGACCAGACGTCGCGACATATGGCGCATCCCCACAATAGGCTCGGTGGTGAAACCGGCATGGAACGACAGCGCCGCCTTCCTGCCCCCGACGAGCGATCGTACGCCGCCGATCGGCGATACGGGAGGGGACGCGCAAATGCCCACCCCAGCGGGGGACGCCGCGGGCGGTCCGCCATGTGGTCGATCTGCCTCGGCACGGCGGCAGCCCGGCTCTGGCGGACTAGGATCGACAATCGGTGTGCCCGCCGCCATGGTCAGCGGTGTGCGGGGTACCCGGGGCGGGAGCCACCCGAGCAGCGATCGAGGTGAGGTCATGACCGGCACGACACTCGACGACTACACCGACCGGTACGCCCGGCGGGTCCGCGGGATGACCGCCTCCGAGATCCGAGCACTGTTCGCGGTGGCCAGTCGACCGGAGGTCGTCTCGCTCGCCGGCGGAATGCCGTACATCGCCGCACTGCCCCTCGATGCCGTCGGCGAGATGCTCGGCCGGCTCGGCTCCGAGCACGGTGCGACCACCCTCCAGTACGGCATCGGCCAGGGCACCCTTGAGCTGCGCGAGCGGATCTGCGAGGTGATGTCGCTCTCCGGGATCGACGCCGCGTGCGGGGCTTCCCCGGAGGACGTCGTGGTCACCGTGGGCGGGCAGCAGGCACTGGACCTGGTGGCCCGGCTCTTCCTCGACCCGGGTGACGTGGTGCTCGCCGAGGGCCCGACGTACGTCGGTGCGCTCGGTGTCTTCCAGGCCGCTGAGGCGCAGGTCGTCCACGTACCGATGGACGCCGACGGGCTGATCCCGGAGGCGCTGGAGACGGCCATCGCCGACCTGGCCCGCGCGGGCCGGCGGGTCAAGTTCCTCTACACGATCCCCACCTACCAGAACCCCGCAGGCGTGACGCTCAGCGAGGAGCGCCGGGAACGGGTGCTCGACATCTGCGAGCGCGCCGGCCTGCTCGTGGTCGAGGACGACCCGTACGGTCAGCTGGGGTTCGAGGGCGAGGCCCCGGCCCCTTTGCGGGCCCGCCGCCGGGATGGCGTCTTCTACCTCAGCACATTCTCCAAGACCTTCGCCCCCGGGCTGCGGGTCGGCTGGATCCTGGCGCCGCACGCGGTCCGCGACAAGCTGGTCATCGCCAGCGAGGCGCAGATCCTCTGCCCCAGCGGTTACGCCCAGGCCGCCGTGTCCACCTACCTGGGCACGATGCCGTGGCGGCAGCAGCTCAAGGTCTACCGCGAGGTCTACCGGGAACGCCGGGACGCGATGCTCGACGCGCTGGCCGACCTGATGCCCGAGGGCACCACCTGGACCAAGCCGGCAGGTGGTCTCTTCGCCTGGGTCACCCTGCCGGACGGGCTCGACTCGAAGGCGATGATGCCCCGCGCTGTCGCCGCCCGGGTCGCCTACGTTCCCGGCACCGGCTTCTACGCCGACGGCACCGGCACCGGTGCCATGCGGCTCAACTTCAGCTTCCCGTCGCCGGAGCGGATCCGCGAGGGCGTCCGCCGGCTGGCCGGTGTGATGGAGCAGGAGATCGCCATGCGCCGGGTCTTCGGTGCCGTTGGCGGCGCCGCCGGCCGACGCGGGCGGGCCGGCTCCGACGTGCCAGGGCCCGACTTGGCATGATGCCGGCATGGGTACGACCGCCGAGCACCTCCTCGTGACCGATTCCGCCGTCTCGGCCGACCTGCGCGTCGTGGTGCTCGCGGGTGGGCTCTCCTACGAACGGGACGTGTCGCTGCGCTCCGGTCGTCGGGTGCTCGACGCGCTGCGCGCCGTCGGGGTGGAAGCCGAGCTGCGCGACGCGGACGTGGCGCTGCTACCAGCGCTCGCGGCCGACCCGCCGGACGCGGTGGTGATCGCGCTGCACGGCGCGACCGGCGAGGACGGCTCACTGCGCGGGGTGCTCGATCTGTGCGACATCCCGTACGTCGGCTGCGACGCTCGGGCCTCCCGGGTCGCCTGGGACAAGCCCTCGGCCAAGGCGGTACTCCGCGAGGCCGGCATCCCCACCCCGGACTGGGTGGCGCTCCCGCACGATCGATTCTCCGAGCTTGGCGCGGTCGCCGTTCTCGACCGGATCGTCGACCGTCTGGGCGTACCCCTGATGGTCAAGCCGGCACAGGGCGGGTCCGGGCTGGGCGGGGCGGTGGTCCGGGACGCCGCCGCGCTGCCCGCCGCGATGGTCGGCTGCTTCGCCTACTACTCCACGGCTCTGGTGGAGCGGTACGTGCCGGGTATGGACGTGGCGGTCTCCGTCGTCGACCTCGGCGACGGCCCGCAGGCGCTGCCGCCGGTGGAGATCGTGCCGCGCAACGGCGTGTACGACTACGCCGCCCGCTACACCGCGGGGCGGACCACCTGGCACGCCCCGGCCCGGCTGGACCCGGAGGTGGCCGCCACGGTCGCTGACGTGGCCCTCGCCGCGCACACCGCGCTCGGACTGCGGGATCTCTCTCGCGTCGACGTGATCGTGGACGCGGCCGGCCAGCCGCACGTGCTGGAGGTCAACGTCTCGCCCGGCATGACGGAGACGTCACTGCTCCCGCTCGCCGTGCAGGCGGCCGGGCTGGACTTCGGCCGGCTCCTCGGCACCCTGGTCGCCCGAGCGGCGGCCCGCCTGACCACTCACTGACCTACCCGTCGGCCGAGCGGCGCCGTCCCCGGTCGACCACGAGGTTGGTCTGTCGAAGCCAACCTCGTGGCCGGTCGCAGATCACTGGCTCGCGCGTACGTCGGGTGTGTCGCTGCCGTTGCTGCGGGCGGCTGCGGCCGGATCGCTGCTGCCCCCGGCGCCGTTCCCGGCAGCGGTCCTGCGGACGGCCCCCCCGATGGCGTCCGTGTCGGAGTCCGTCGGGTCGGCTGGACCCGAGGGAGCCTCGTCGGCGCCTGCGCTCTCCGGGCCGAGGTGGGGCGTGTCGGTGGGCATTACCACCGTCCCGACGGTGGGCGTTGCCGCCGGCCTGTCGGTGGGCGTTCCCACCGGCCCGTTGACGGGCGTTGCCGCCAGGTCGACGCGAGGTCCGTCGGTGGGCGTCCCCGCCGTGCCGGCGCTGCCGGACACGGCGTTGTCGAGCGGTGCACTGTCAAGCGCTGCACTGTCGAGCGGTGCGCTGCCGAACGCGGCGGTGGTGGAGTCCGGGGCGGTCGAGGCGGCGTCCGCGTCCACGACCGGCTCGACCGGAGGCGCGCTCTCGGCGTCGGTCAGATCGGGAGCGGAGTCGAGCGCTGGTTCCGGGATCTCCTCTGCCGATTCGATGATCGAGACCACCTCCGCCCCGGCTGCTGCCACTGAGGCAGCCTCCGCTGCGGCAGCGGCGTCCGCGGCAGCGGACTGGGCCAGCAGACTGGACGGCGCCTGCCACTGGATGCGGGGCGGCTCGGCGAGCGGACGGCCACCGAACTCGGCGAGCCAGGCCGCGACCAGTGCCAGATTTTCCCGCCACTGCGCCTCGGAGATCGGCGGCAGGATCGAGTCCCACAGTGACAGGAACGTGCCCCGCAGCTGAAGGCGGCCGTACGGGCGGGCGAGGAACCACATGTGCAGATGAGCTGAGCCGTCGCCCCAACGATTGACGTGCACCCGCGCCACGCCGTCGAGCGACCGGATGGCCCGCTCCAGCCGTACGGTCATCACCCCCAGCTCGGCAGCCAGCAGATTCGGCAGGTCACCGAGGTCGAGGTGGGTCCGCGACTCCAGGATGAGCACCATGGGCAGACCGGTGGGTCGGTCCATGGCGCGGACCCGCCACCGCTCGCCCACCCAGATGTAGGCGTCGTCGGGTGCATTGCAGGCGGTGCATTCCCGGAGACCCTCGCCCTTCCGGGGCGGTTCGACCGGGACCGGATCATCGAGTTGCTTCACATGGAGGTCACCCTCGAAGGGAAATGACGGCCACTGGGTGAAGTCCGGGACTGAGGGAGGGGTGTCGTGCACGACGCTGACCCTAACCGAGTCTGGCACCGCTGTCCCTACCTGTTTGAGCGGGCCCGGACGACCGAATCGGTGCCCGGCGTCGACCCGGGCCCGCGTGGTCGCGCGGGCACCGAGAGGCGATATCCACAGGCTGCCGAGATCCTGAACACAGGCCGTCATCCACAGGCTCACACCCACTCCCACGCGCTGTTTCACGTGAAACGGGGGGTGCCTGTGGACAACCGGTGTGGATAACTTTTTGGTCGGTCCGTCGTTGTCCGCGAACCGCCAAATCGGCGGTTCGGTGGCCACCGGGGGCGGCGGTAGCGGGAGCGCTCCGACCGCGTCGCATGCCGCCGCCGAAGCGGCCTGCACCCACCGGCCAACTCAAAATTTGGCGGACCAGCGAGACGGATCTCTGTTTCACGTGAAACCGGGCACGCCCGGCGTGGGGTCGTCGGCTGGGTGGACGCCCCGGGCCCAAGTCGCTGTTTCTGCCGCACTCCGGCGTTGGGCGCCCCGGTGGCATGGCTGACGGCTCGATCGGCGTCGAGGGACGCGCGTAGGAGTGCTCCGACAGGTCGGACTCGCACCGCCAGCCTCGGCGCGCCCGAGGATGACCACGAGACGCCTTCCGCGCCACTCAGCGGCCCGCAGGCGCGTCGAGTGGGGCAAGGGGTGGCTGCGGTCGAGTGGACCATCCCAAAGCCCTCTGCGACGCGTCTAGGGGCTTCGCTCAGCAGCCCCCGCTGGCCGCCGCGCTGACCCAGCTCTCGCCGCCGCGCCGCTCGCCGCCGCGCCGCTCGCCGCCGCGCCGCTCACCGCCGCGCCACTCACCGCCGCTCGCGCTCCGAGGACTGCCTTCGAACGCGTGCTCAGCGCGAGCCCGTCCGCACGCGTACTCCAGGGCCTTGTCCCTGCGGTCTGGGTGCCGTCGGTCTGGCTGAGCGAACCGAGGACGAGGACGGCCCGTCGGGTTGGCCGATCCGCTGGAGCGGGATCGCCGGCTGTTTCACGTGAAACGCGACGACCCGGGACGCAGAACGGCCGCGCCCCGATAGGTGGCGCGGCCGTAGGCGAGAGGGGTCGGGTTCAGTCCCCGCTCTCCTCCTGCTGTACGCCGATGATTCCGACGATCCGCTCAAGGTCGTCCACCGTGGCGAACTCGATCGTGATCTTGCCCTTGCTCCGGCCGATGTCCACCTTCACCCGGGTGTCGAAGCGGTCGGACAGCCGATCGGCGAGATCGGTCAGGGCCGGCGCGTGCGCCTTGGGTCGCCGTTTGGCGGCCTGACCCTTCGCCGGCCCGTCGTTCAGTGCCAAGGCCACGATCTCCTCGGTGGCCCGAACCGACAGCCCCTCGGCCACGATCCGCAGGGCCAATTGCTCCTGTGCCTCCGCCTCGTCGAGGCTCAGCAGAGCGCGCGCGTGCCCCGCCGACAGGATGCCGGCCGCCACCCGGCGCTGTACCTGTGCGGGCAGATTCAGCAGTCGGATCGTGTTGGAGATCTGCGGCCGGCTTCGGCCGATCCGGCGGGCCAGCTCCTCGTGGGTGGCCCCGAACTCCTCCAGCAGTTGCTGGTAGGCGGCGGCCTCTTCCAGAGGGTTCAGGTTCGCCCGGTGGATGTTCTCCAGCAGGGCGTCGCGGAGCATGGCGTCGTCACGGGTGTCCCGGACGATCGCCGGGATGCTCTCCCGCCCCACCGCCTGGGCGGCCCGCCAGCGCCGCTCGCCCATCACCAGTTCGTACTTCTCGTCGTCGAGCTGCCGAACGACGATGGGCTGGAGGAAGCCGACCTCCTGGATCGAGGTCTTCAGCTCCTCCAGTGCCTCCTCGTCGAAGACCTGACGGGGCTGCTTCGGGTTGGGCATGATCGCGTCGACCGGGATCTCGGCGAATCGAGCACCGGGCACCGGGCTGAGCACGGGCTCCGGCTCGCGGACCGGCGCTCCGGTGGGCACCGTGGTGACGGCGACAGTGCCCGCATCATCCGTGTGCTCGTTCTCCGGCTCGGCGGTCGCGGTGCCAGCGGCACCCGGCGCCGGCCCGGTCGGGATCAGCGCCCCCAGGCCCCTACCCAGACCGCCCCGAGGACGGTTCTTCATGCCACGCCTCCCAGCGACTCATCCGCACTACGCATTCCGGCCCACCGGCTCCTTGACGCCCCGCTCGGCGATCTCCTGGGCGGCCTCGAAGTAACTCGTGGCACCCCGCGAACCGGGATCGTAGGTCATCACCGACTGGCCGTAGCTCGGTGCCTCGGAGACCCGGACGTTGCGGGGGATGACCGCCTGGAGGACCTTGTCGCCGAAGTGGTTCCGGACGTCCTGCTCGACGGCGTCGGCCAACCGGGTGCGACGGTCGTACATGGTCAGCAGGATGGTGGAGACCTCGAGCTTCGGGTTGAGGTGCTGGCGTACCAGGTTGATGTTGTTGATCAGCTGGTTGAGACCTTCCAGCGCGTAGTACTCGCACTGGATCGGGATCAGCACCTCCTGCGCGGCAACCAGAGCGTTGACCGTGAGCAGACCGAGCGAGGGCGGGCAGTCGATGAAGACGTAGTCGAACTCGCCGGGGTAGGCGGCGATCGCCCGGTCCAGGCGCGACTCCCGGGCCACCACCGACACCAGCTCGATCTCCGCGCCAGCCAGGTCGATGGTCGCGGGAACGCACCAGAGGTTGGGGATGCCCTCGACCGCCTGTGCCACCTCGGCCAGCGGCACGCTGTTGATCAGGCAGTCGTAAACGTCTGGGATGCCGGTGTGGTGGGGGACGTTGAGCCCGGTCGAGGCGTTGCCCTGCGGGTCGAGGTCGACCACGAGCACACGGTTGCCGTGCAGGGCGAGCGCCACCGCAAGGTTGACGGTGGTGGTGGTCTTACCCACGCCGCCCTTCTGGTTGGCGACGCACATGACCCGGGTCCGGTCCGGCCGAGGCATGGTCACCTCGCCACTGGGATTCAGGATCTGCACGGCGCGCATCGCCTCCATAGCCAACGGTGGGTCATCCTCTTCGCGCGTCGGGGTTTCACGTGAAACGTACGTGGGGTCGGCGGCCACGGCAGCCAACGACTCGGTCGAAGCGACAGGTGCGTCGGGGACCACCGGTGCGGCGTCCCGAACGACGGCCGCGGTGGGTTGGTGCGGGACCGCCGCCTCGAAGCGGACCGCCGCGGCGGTGTTGCGGCGACCCGAGGTCGACCGCACCTCGGCGGCGTTGACCGGTCGACTCGACGCGTCCGCCATCCGACGACCACTCGCCGGCTCGGGAATGGCCGAGCTGCCCGGCCGCCCGGAGCCTGCCGGTGGGTCGAGCGCCGCCAGCGGATCGCTGTCGGTAGGTCGGGTCGATGGCCCGGTCGCGCCGGGCGACCAGCTCGGGTAGTCGGTTTCACGTGAAACGGGATCGCCTGTCGACCCGGTCACGCGTGGATCGTCGTACCTGCCGTCGTCATGCACCTGTCATCCCTGCCCGCTTCGGATGGTCGGTCCGCGCCCCGGTCAACTTGGCCGCATCCACGCCCGCGACCCGGAGCGTACGGCCCACGGGAGCGGTCGGAGACCCGCGACGTCCGTCACCCGCTCCACACTATCGACGCGCGGTCAGCCTACGGCGGACGGGCGCGGCCGGTCCATGTCGGGTTCTCATCCCCTCGTCCATCCGTACCGGTACAACGAGGCAACCCGCCGGCCGGAAGCCCGATGGCGCGAAGTGTCAACCTCGCCGGGAGCGCCCGCCCCGGGCGCGCTTCCTGGCCGCCGGGCGGGCCGGGCCGACCATCCGCTCGCGCACGATCTCCACGACCGTGGTGGGTGGATCGATCACCCCGACGCCGCAGAGCCGCACGGCCGGCTCTCCGCCGCCGAGCCGCGCCACCACGTCGGCGTGCTCCTCGATCTCGGCCGCGGCGGAAGAACCCTTGAGCGCCAGCAGCCGGCCACCGCGAACCGCCAGCGGAAGGCTCCAGCCGGCCAGCCGATCCAGCGGCGCGACCGCGCGCGCGGTCACCACGTCTCCGCTGATCGGTTCCCGGCCGCTCGACCCGCTGGCCGCCTCGTCGGCCCGGCCGCGGAACACCCGCACCGACCTGGCCAGGCCGAGTCGCTCGACGACCTCGATCAGGAACGACGTCCGCCGGGCGAGCGGCTCGATCAGGGTGACGGTGAGGTCGGGGCGGGCGATGGCCAGGACGAGGCCCGGCAGACCGGCGCCGGAGCCGACGTCGAGCACCGTCGCGCCGGACGGGATCCGCTCGGCGACCGCAGCGCAGTTGAGCAGGTGCCGATCCCAGATGCGTGGTGCCTCCCGGGGGCCGATCAGGCCGCGGACCACCCCGTCGGTGGCGAGCAGTTCGGCGTACGCGGCGGCCAGGTCCAGACGATCGCCGAAGAGGGTCAGCGCGGCCGGAGCCAGCTCGGGCGGCAACGCCGCGTCGGCCGGCGACGGGGAGTTGTCGCGCCCGGTCGATTCGGCATCGGTGTCGGAGGGGGCAGGGCGGACAGCGGACGGCCCGGGCAACGTGCCGCCCGGGCCGGACACGGCATCTGCCGTGATGTCGTCGTGGGTCACCCGGTCAGTCCGCCGGCCGTACGACGATGCGCCGGTTCGGCTCCACACCCTCGGACTCGCTCGCCACGCCGGACATGGCGTTGACGACGTCGTGCACGCACTTGCGCTCGAACGCGGACATCGCCTCCAGGCGAACCGGCTCGCCGTACTCCTTGACCTTCTCGACGGCGTTCTTGGCGACCGCGGCGAGTTCCTTGCGGCGGTTCGCCCGGTAGCCGCCGACGTCGAGCAGCAGCCGGCTCGGCGTACCGGTCTGCCGGAAGACGGCGAGGCGGGTCAGCTCCTGGAGCGCCTCCAGGGTGGCTCCGCGCTGACCGACCAGATTCTGCAGCCGCTCGCCGACCACCTCGACCATCGGACGGCCGGCGGCGACCAGCTCGTCGATGTCGCCGTCGTAGTCGAGGATGTCGAGCAGGCCCTCGACGTAGTCGGCGGCGATCTCGCTCTGCCGGAACAGGTCGCCCTCGCCCACAGCCTTCTTCACCCGGGTGCCGGCGGCGGTGTCGGTGTCGTCGTCCGCCTCGGTGTCGTCGTCCGCCTCGGTGTCGTCGCCGTCCACCGCGAGCGTGGCGGTCTCCTCCTCGTCCAGGGACTGCTCGGCGCGGGGGATGCTGGTCTCGGTCACGGTCTCATCTCCGTACTCGCTCGGCCGGACCGTCGGGTCCGACTGGTTTCCCGGGGCCGGCGGGAGGTCACCGGTGCCCACGGGCACGTCTGTACGGGCAGTGTCGCCCGTGGCCGCGCGGTGCGCGGTCGGTTCCGTCCGGCGCCGGCCGTACGGCGGCTGCGCGGTGCGGAACGGGCCGCCGCCGGATCACCGGCGGCGGCCCTACAGGTCAGCCCTGCCGCTTGGCGGGGCGGCTCTTCTTCGGGTTGTTCACCGGCTTGGCGCCCGGCTTCGGCCCGGCCACCTTGGGGGCGGTCGCCTTGACCGGCGCCGGCGGGGCCGCCTTGCCCCGACCGAACAGACCGCCGGACTTGGCCGGCTGCACCGGGTTACGGGAGGCGGCGGGGGCCGCAGCCTTCTTGGCGGTCACCGGCGGCGGGAACTTCCGCAGCACCCACTGCTGCTGGCCGAGGGTGAACAGGTTGTTGGTGACCCAGTAGATGATGACGCCGATCGGGAAGATCGCGCCGGAGATCAGCAGCGACGCGGGGATGCCGTAGAGCATCAGTCGCTGGATCATCCGCTGCTGCGGGTCCTCGGCCCAGCCGGTCTTGAGGATCATCTGACGGCTGGTCAGGTAGGTGGTCGCGATCATGACCAGAACCAGGACGCCCGCAATGATCTTGACGGTGGTGCCGTTGGCGCCGAGGCTGGCCAGCTCGTCGGCGGTGGAGCCGAACTTGCCGGCGATCGGGGCGGTGAACAGCTTCGCCTGCGAGGCGCTCTGGAACTGGTCGACGGTCCAGCCGTAGAGGGTCTTGTTCCCCTTGTCCGGATCGAGCCGACGCAGCACGTGGAAGAGGCCCAGGAAGACCGGGATCTGAAGGAACATCGGAAGGCAGCCCATGAGCGGGTTGGCCTTCTCCTTCTTGTACAGCTCCATCATTTCTTTCTGGAGCGTCTCCCGGTCACCCTTGTGCTTCTCCTGAAGCTCCTTGACCTTGGGCTGGAGCGCCTGCATCGCCCGCTGCGACTTGATCTGCTTGACGAAGACCGGGAACAGGATCACCCGGACCGTGACCACCAGGAAGATGATGGACAGGATCCAGGCGAAGTTGGTGCCGAGCACCGCGTCGACGGGCACCCCGATGGCGTCCCAGGCAGAGTGCCAGGTCAGCAGGATCCACGAAATCGCGTAGTAGATCCAGTCGAGACTCAGACTCAATTCGGGGCTCCAGTCACATCAGCACGACGGCGGCCGCCCGGCTCCGGCACCGGGTCATATCCACCAGGGTGAAAGGGGTGGCAGCGCAACAACCGCCGGACCGCCAGCACGGCTCCCCGGAGCGCGCCGTGCCGGGCGACCGCCTCCTGGGCGTACGCACTGCACGACGGGTAGAACCGACAGCGGGCCGGCAGTGCCGGACTTATCCACCGACGGTACGCGATGATAGGCGCGATCAGCACCTTGGCACCGGTTGTCGACGGGCGTGGGCTGGTCTGCTCGGTGCCGCTCATCGGGACCGCCGCTCGCGGGGCGACCGGGCGACCGCGATGGCGGCGTCCAGGTCGGTGGCGAGCCGCGGGTACGACGCCTGTGCCGCAGCCGGGAGCGCCCGGACGACCAGGGTGCTGCCAGCGGGCAGGGCGGCCAATCGTTCCCGGACCAGCGCCCGCAGTCGGCGCCGGACCCGGTTACGGGTCACCGCGTTGCCGACCGCCTTGGACACGACGAAGCCGGCACGGGACGGCACGGACGACTGCTCCGCACTGTTGTCCCGTACCGGCTCCGGCGAGGTCGGTGTGCTGGGGTCGACTGTCACCGGCATGGCCAGGTGGACCACGACGGCGCCACGTCCGGCACGTCGGCCACCGCGAACCGCTGCGGCGAAGTCAGTGCTGCGCCGCAGTCGCTGTGCGGCGGCCAGCACGACTGCCCACGTCCCCTGGACCGGCCCGGTCGGCTCAGGCCGACAGGGTGGTGCGACCCTTGGCGCGACGGCTCGACAGGATGGCACGGCCGGCACGGGTGCGCATGCGCAGCCGGAAGCCGTGGGTCTTCGCGCGCCGGCGGTTGTTCGGCTGGTAGGTGCGCTTGCTCACGTCAGGCTCTCCGTTTTCGTACGCGCCCCGCGCGACGGGATCGCCGGGGTCGTGTGGTGGTCCAGGCCACCTCGACAGTGGCCCACGATCGGTGCTGTCCGGCGGAGCGGGACCTCGGCGGGCGGGGATGCGACCGCGGACAGCAAGCACCCATCACCCTAGCAGAGGGCGAGAAAGCAGCCGTTCCAGCCTACGCAGGGGGGCAATGACCGTCAAACACCCCGAGCGGCGGACAACAGGACGCGCCCGAGGCTGGAGGGCGGTTTTCGCTGATGCCGACAAGGGTGCCGCCGCGTCGCCGGTTGATGGCGCAGGGACAACGCTGTTACCGTGCCCGATTGCGGTGAGCGTCTTCAAGCTCCGGTCGTCGCACAGGCAAGACCGGACAAGGCAGTGAATCGTTCGGCACGGTGAACCCGCTTCAGCGCCCGTTCAGGCAGGGGCAGGTCCCACCCGCGACCGGCAGCGGCCACAATCGGTCGGTACACAGGCTGTGGATAACTTGTGGATGACCACCGGTCGACCGTCCGGGTGGGTGTTGTTCCACCCGCGAACGCGGCGGGCCCGGGACGGCCGGCTGGCAGACAGCGGCGGCCGGGAGCAGAAGCGAGGGGGGTGGCACGACGGTGGCCGGTACGACCGACCTTGCCGCAGTGTGGTTAGCGGCGACCGACGAGCTCGCCGACGAGATCATCTCCGCCCAGCAGCGTGCCTACCTCCGCCTGACCCGGCTGCGAGCGATCGTCGAGGACACCGCACTGCTCTCCGTCCCGGACGCGTTCACCCGTGACGTGATCGAGTCACGACTGCGCCCGGCGATCACCGAGGCGCTCACCCGTCGACTCGGCCGACCTATTCAGGTCGCGGTCACCGTTCGGGTGGCCGAGGACGCCACCGGCCGACCGGCTGGCACCGTCTACCGCAGCGCCCCGGAGCCCGCGCCGCTCGACATCGACGGTCCGGGTGTCGCGCCGTTCGACGACGACCACGGCGCTCGACCGTCGGCCGACGCGATGATCCCGGAGCAGTCACCCGCGCCGCGTACTTCCGATCCGGTGGCGTCGCCGGCACCTGCCGGCCCGCCGCTCGCGCCGGCCGTCGACGGACATCGCTCGGGGCTGATTCCCGCCAGCAGGGACGGGCAGGAGGCGTTGTTCAGCGCCGCCTTCGCGGAGCCCCTGCGGTCGCCCCGGCCCGCTCCGGACCGGCGTGGCTACGACGAGCAGGCCGGTCGGCTGGACCCACCCGGCCCGGACACCCGGCCCTACGAGCCCCGATACCGGGACGACTCGGCGTCGCCGCGCGACCAGCACGTGATTCGCTCGCTTCCCCGGGACGGTGGAACGGACAGCGGCCCGGGTCGCAGTGCGGTGGACCATCGCACCGGTGGCCGCGACGACCGCCGGCTGCCCGGTGCCGACACCGGCGGCAACCGGCTCAACCCGAAGTACATGTTTGAGACGTTCGTCATCGGCTCGTCCAACCGCTTCGCCCACGCGGCGAGCGTGGCGGTGGCGGAGTCGCCGGCCAAGGCGTACAACCCGCTCTTCATCTACGGGCACTCCGGGCTGGGCAAGACCCACCTGCTGCACGCCATCGGGCACTACGCCACCACGCTCGGCAACGCCCGCTCGGTCCGGTACGTCTCGACCGAGGAATTCACCAACGACTTCATCAACTCGCTCCGGGACGACAAGACCAGCGCGTTCCAGCGGCGCTACCGCGACGTCGACATCCTGTTGATCGACGACATCCAGTTCCTGGAGAACCGCGAGCGCACCCAGGAGGAGTTCTTCCACACCTTCAACACCCTGCACAACGCCAACAAGCAGATCGTGATCACCTCTGACCGGTCGCCGCGCCAACTCGCCACCCTTGAGGACCGGATGCGAACCCGGTTCGAGTGGGGCCTGCTGGCCGACATCCAGCCACCGGATCTGGAGACCCGGATCGCGATCCTGCAGAAGAAGGCGGCGCAGGAGCGGATGTACGCCCCGCCGGACGTGTTGGAGTTCATCGCCTCCCGGGTGTCGAACTCGATCCGGGAGCTGGAGGGCGCGCTGATCCGGGTGACCGCGTTCGCCAGCCTGACCCGGTCGACCGTCGAACTGTCGCTGGCCGAGGAGGTGCTTCGGGACTTCATGCCCGACGGCGCCGGCCCGGAGATCAACGCGGACCAGATCATGGCCTCGACCGCTGACTACTTCGGGGTGAGCCTGGAGGACCTGCGCGGTCAGTCCCGGTCCCGGGTGCTGGTGAACGCCCGCCAGGTGGCCATGTACCTGTGTCGGGAGCTGACCGAGCTGTCGCTGCCCCGGATCGGGCAGGCGTTCGGCGGTCGGGACCACACCACGGTGATGCACGCCGACCGCAAGATTCGTCAGCAGATGGCGGAGCGCCGCTCGCTGTACAACCAGATCGCCGAGCTGACCAACCGGATCAAGCAGAACAGCTGACGCGTACGACCGCCGACGGCGGTGCACAGCCCGGGACACGCCCGGCCGGATCTCCGGCCGGGCGCTTCTTTTGGCCCGCCAACTGGACTCTCGACATGGTGGAGACCACATCATCGAGGCCGTGACCGTCTCGACTTCCGCTCGTTGTCCACAGCTCGTTATCCACCGCCTGTGGATAACTACGGTCCGTCCTCCGCCAGTTACCCACAGGCTGTGGAGAAACCCTGTGTACGAGGCTGTGGACGCCTGGGGACGACGGCCACGTTTTCCACCGATCACGATCAACCTGTGTACGAGCTGTTGAAGGTTCTGGGGATGACGGCAATGGTGATCTTCCCCGCGATCCACAGGCTTGGGGAGAAAGTCGGTGGATTACCGGTGGATAACCGGTGGACGACGGTGGACAACCGGCCGGCGACGGCGGGCTGTGGACACACAAGCCGGTTTCACCCCCGGTTCTCCACAGCTAAATCACCGGTGGATAACCTGTCTGACCTGCGCAGACCTCGGTTTTCCACAGTTTGCACAGGTGCGATGAAGACGATGAGTTATCTCTTCTAAGAGAACAAAAACCAATCATCACCGTTGGGCTTTCTGTGGATCGGGCCGAACGCTGCCGGATCAACCGGTCAGCATCGACACGATCCATGGGGTCGGGCGCACAGCCGATGCCCCCGCGCCCTAAGGTGCGATGGGTACCCGCACGGTCGGGCGGGACGGTAGGCAGCGGTCGGCATGAGAGAGTTGTCGCTGACGTCGACGCGGAGGCATTGATGAAGTTCCGAGTGGAGCGCGACGCGCTCGCCGAGGCTGTGGCGTGGACCGCAAAGAGCCTGCCGAACCGGCCATCCGTACCGGTGCTCGCCGGGGTGATGCTCCGCGTCACCGACGGCAACCTGCGGGTCTCCGGGTTCGACTACGAGGTCTCCAGCCAGGTGACCGTTGAGGTGCAGGGCGACGCCGACGGCGCCGCGCTCGTCTCCGGCCGCCTGCTCGCCGAGATCACCAAGGCGTTGCCGGCCAAGCCGGTCGACATCGCCGCGGTCGGCGCGCACCTCGAGTTGGTCTGTGGCAGCGCCCGGTTCACCCTGCCCACCATGCCGGTGGAGGACTACCCCGCGCTGCCCGAGATGCCACAGAGCGCCGGCACCGTCGACGCCGCCGCGTTCGCCACCGCGGTGTCCCAGGTGGCCATCGCCGCCGGTCGCGACGAGACGCTGCCGATGATGACCGGTGTCCGCGTCGAGCTGTCCGGCGACACGCTGTCGATGCTCGCCACCGACCGCTACCGGTTGGCGCTGCGCGAGATCCAGTGGCGGCCGGACGACCCCGAGGTGAGCATCAACGCCCTGGTGCCGGCCCGCACCCTGAACGACACCGCCAAGGCCCTCGGCCCGCTGGGCGGCGAGGTCACCCTCGCTCTCGCCCAGGGCGCCGCGGGCGAGGGCATGGTCGGCCTCGCGGGCGGCACCCGACGCACCACCAGCCGACTGCTCGACGGCGCCAACTACCCGCCGGTGCGGTCGCTCTTCCCGGCCACCCACAACGCCGCGGCCCGAGTGCCGGTCAGCACGCTCATCGAGGTGGTCAAGCGGGTCGCGCTGGTCGCCGAACGGACCACGCCGGTGCTGCTCAGCTTCAGCGCCGACGGCCTGGTGGTCGAGGCCGGCGGTTCCGAGGAGGCACGGGCCAGCGAGGCGATGGAGGCCACCTTCACCGGTGACCCGCTGACCATCGGCTTCAACCCGCAGTACCTCATCGACGGTCTGGCGAACCTGGGCGCTCAGACGGCCGTGCTCTCGTTCGTCGACGCCTTCAAGCCCGCGGTGATCTCTCCCGGGGGCGAGGATGGCGAGGTCATTCCGGGGTACCGGTACCTCATCATGCCGATCCGCGTCTCGCGCTGATCGCGCGCAGCAACACCCAGATCCACGGAGGTAGAAACACATGCAGCTCGGCCTGGTAGGACTCGGCCGTATGGGCGGCAACATGCGGGAGCGGTTGCGTTCGGCCGGGCACGAGGTGGTCGGCTTCGACCACAACGCGCAGATCAGCGACGTCACGACCCTCGCCGGCCTGGCGGAGAAGCTCGAGTCCCCGCGGGCGGTCTGGGTCATGGTGCCCGCCGGTGTCACCGACGCCACCATCGACGAGCTCGCCGAGGTGCTCGGTGAGGGCGACATCATCATCGACGGCGGCAACTCGCGCTTCAGCGACGACGCTCCCCGCGCCGAGCGGCTGAACGCGCGCGGTATCGGTTACGTGGACGTCGGCGTCTCCGGCGGCGTGTGGGGCCGGCAGAACGGCTACGGGCTGATGGTCGGCGGCGCCCAGGAACACGTGGACCGCCTGATGCCGATCTTCAACGCGCTCAAGCCGGAGGGCGAGTTCGGCTTCGTGCACGCCGGCCCGGTCGGCGCCGGGCACTACTCGAAGATGGTGCACAACGGCATCGAGTACGGCCTGATGCACGCCTACGCCGAGGGCTACGAGCTGATGGCCGCCTCGGAGCTGGTGACCAACGTGCCGGGCGTCATCAAGTCCTGGCGGGAGGGCACCGTCGTCCGTTCCTGGCTGCTCGACCTGCTGGACCGGGCACTCGACGAGGACCCGGAGCTGGCCGACCTGAGCGGCTACACGGAGGACACCGGCGAGGGCCGGTGGACGGTCGACGAGGCGGTCCGGCTCGGCGTCCCGCTGAACGTCATCACCGCGTCGCTGTTCGCCCGGTTCGCCTCGCGGCAGGACGACTCGCCCGCCATGAAGGCCGTCTCCGCGCTGCGTCAGCAGTTCGGTGGCCACGCCGTGCACAAGCGCTGAGCGGTATCCACAACCTGTGTACGTTCACCGGCTGGAACTGGTCGACTTCCGCTCGTACGAGCGGGTGGCCGTCGACCTTCAGCCGGGGGCGAACGTCCTGATCGGGGCGAACGGCGTCGGCAAGACCAACCTCGTCGAGGCGCTGGGCTACGTGGCGACCCTGGACTCGCACCGGGTCGCCACCGACGCGCCGCTGGTCCGGATGGGCGCCACGTCCGCGGTGATCCGCTGCGCGGTGGTGCACGACGGCCGGGAGCTCCTGGTCGAGCTGGAGATCGTGCCCGGCAAGGCCAACCGGGCCCGACTGGGCCGCTCACCGGCGCGGCGGGCCCGGGACGTGCTCGGGGCGCTCCGGCTGGTGCTCTTCGCCCCAGAGGATCTTGAGCTGGTCCGGGGCGACCCGGCCGAGCGCCGCCGCTACCTGGACGACCTGCTGGTCAACCGGCAGCCCCGGTACGCGGGCGTGCGGGCCGACTACGAGCGGGTCGTCAAGCAGCGCAACGCCCTCTTACGCACCGCGTACCTGGCCCGCAAGACCGGGGGGTCTCGGGGCGGTGACCTCGGCACCCTCGCCGTCTGGGACACCCACCTGGCCCAGCACGGCGCGGAGCTGCTCGCCGGCCGGCTGGAGCTGGTGGCCGCGCTCACCCCGCACGTGGCCAAGGCGTACGACGCGGTGGCCGCCGGTCGGGGTGCGGCGAGCATCGCCTACCGGCCCTCGATCGAGCTGGCCGAGCCGACCACCGACCGGGCCGCGCTGGCCGAGGCGCTGACGACGGCGCTGGCCGCGTCCCGCTCCGCCGAGATCGAGCGGGGCACCACCCTGGTCGGCCCGCACCGTGACGAGTTGGCCCTGAGTCTCGGCCCACTGCCGGCCAAGGGGTACGCCAGCCACGGTGAGTCGTGGTCGTTCGCGCTCGCGCTGCGGTTGGCCGGGTACGACCTGTTGCGCGCCGACGGCATCGAGCCGGTGCTGGTGCTCGACGACGTCTTCGCGGAGTTGGACACCGGCCGCCGGGAGCGGTTGGCGGAGCTGGTCGGTGGGGCGAGTCAGCTGCTGGTCACCTGCGCGGTGGACGATGATGTGCCGGCCGCCCTGCGCGGCACCCGCTACCAGGTCGGCGAAGGGACGGTACGCCGTGTCGGATGAGCCAGGCACCGATCGGCCGGCGGCAGGCGACAACCCGGCTGCGCGTACTCCCAAAGCGGGATCGGCGGGCGGTGAGCCGGCGGCGGCCGCCAGCGGGCCGGAGCTGGCCCGAGCGGTGCTCGACGCCGCGCTGTCCCGACGGCAGGCGGCGGCCCGCGCCCGGCGTACCCCTGGCGGCGACGCTGCCGGCGGCTCGGGGCGGCGGTTGCGCGGCTACTCCGGCCCCGGCCCCGACCCGCGCGATCCACAGCCGCTCAGCGCGGTGCTGAACCGGCTGGTGAAGGCGCGCGGCTGGCAGCAGCCGGCGGCCGAGGCCACCGTCTTCGGCGCCTGGGAACGGGTCGTCGGCGCTGAGGTGGCGCAGAACAGTCGCCCGGTGAAGTTGGAGAACGGCGAGCTGACCGTGGAGGCGCGTTCGACCGCCTGGGCCACCCAGCTGCGGCTGCTGGCCGGCTCGCTGCTCAAGCAGATCGCCAGCGAGGTCGGTCACAACGTGGTGCGCAAGCTGCACATCCACGGCCCGGCAGCGCCCTCCTGGGGAAAGGGCCCGCGCCGGGTACGCGGCCGGGGTCCACGCGACACGTACGGCTGAACCGGCCGCTCAACCGCGTCGGTCGGCCTCGCGGGCTGCCCGCTTGCGTTCCCGCTGCTCCTGGGTGAAGCGCTTACGCTCGGCCAGGTCGCGTTTCCACGCCTCGCGGGCCTCGGCCGAGCCGCCCTGCACCGCGCCCTGCACACCCTCGGCTGGGCCGGCCAGGTGCCGGAAGGCCCAGCGCATCAATCGGCCACCCTCGCCCGGGGTCCTGGTGACCGCGCCGTCCTCGCTCATCTGCCGCCCTCTTCCCGCGTCGCCTCCGCCGGGTCACGCCCGTCGCACGAGCATACCGTTGGGGCACGAATGGTTGGTGTACCAATGATCGGTACGGTAGTCACCGTGCGGAGAGAGGGCAACCGATGAGCGAACGACCGGACAGCGTCGACCCGCTGGCCCTGGAGCAGCAGGTCTGTTTCGCCCTCTCGGTCGCCGCGCGCAGCGTGGTGGCCGTCTACCGGCCGCTGCTGGAACCGATGGGGCTGACCCACCCGCAGTACCTGGTGATGTTGGCGCTCTGGCAGCACGCGCCGCTGTCCGGTCGTGACCTCAGTCGCCTGCTCCAGCTCGACCCGGGCACGCTGTCACCCCTGCTCAAGCGGCTGGAAGCGGCCGGCTACCTGCGCCGGGAACGCGACCCGAGCGACGAGCGCAGCCTCGCCGTCACGCTCACCGCCAGCGGCGCGGCACTGCGGAGTCAGGCAGAGCTGATCCCGGCCGCGATCGTGCAGCGGCTCGGCCTGCCCGTCGAGGACCTGCAACACCTGCACGGGGTGCTCACGCGGCTGATCTCGGCCGCCAACCGACCGGCCGCCTCAGCGGCCGACGGGGCGGCTCAGACGTCGGCGTAGACGGCGAACCCGCGCTCGGCGCAGCGTCGATAGAACGCGGCCAGCACGCCCAGCTCGGCGCAGGTGAAGTTCCACTGCGGCGGGTCACCGCGCTCGTCGCGCAGAGCGTCGAGCCGGCTCTCCAACCAGCGCAGCTGCTGCTCGGCCAACCGACCGTCGCCGAGCAGGGAGCGCAGCACGGTGCTCACCGACTCGAACGTGACCGCCTCGCCGTTCGCGCGGTGCGCGGCCACGAACCTCTCGATGCCGCCCGCGATCCAGGAGCAGCCGTCCGGGTCGATCACCGGGTCCTCGTCCTCGGCGGCGGCGTCTGTGGCGTACAACACACCTTCGAGACCGAGCAGAAGATCCACCAACTCGGTGTACGCGGTCGCCCGGATGGTGCCGGTCTTCGCGATCAGCTCGGCCAGCGCGGCGGTCGGCGCGGAGATGCGCGGAAGGTCGACGATCTCGCCGAAGTCGACGAACTCGGCCGGCGCGACCGGATCGTAGAAGCGGCCGGTCCGCGGCCAGTGCACCGCGACGTTGTCCAGCCCCATCTGTCACCTCTTAAAGAGCACGTGTCGGGTCGATCGGGTCGATCGTCCCGGTTCCGACCACTAAAGATCAAGGCTGGTTCCGGGGCGCCGCAAACGTACGGCACGGACGCTTTGGCCGCGACCCCCGACCCGCCCGACCGCGGGTCAACCCGTTCCGGGGCGGCGCGTGCGATGGGAGCCTGGCGTGTGGGGGGAGTCGTGGGCGACGGGGTTCTGCCGGCTACGGACTTCTCAGCCGCCTCGCTGAGGGTGCCGAGTGGTGGTTCTGTCCCCCGCGCACAGTAGGATTGACAGTGAGACGAAGACCCGGTGCGGGAGTGGGACGGGGCCGGTGGCCCCAGATTCATTCTCCACGTCGGGTCGAGCCGATCGCGATCCGCGGGCAACCGCGGCGACCGGCGCGTTCGACCCGCTGTCCGGAGGTCTCCGGCGCCGGTCCACGCGCCGACGTCGCGTCCTGTCCGCCGAACCCGCGCCCGACGCGCCCTACCGGCGCGCCTGACGCGAGAAAGTGGCCGAGGGTGGCAGCGCAGGACAAGCAGGAGTACGGCGCAGAGTCGATCACCGTTCTCGAGGGGCTGGAGGCGGTTCGCAAGCGGCCCGGTATGTACATCGGGTCCACCGGCGAGCGCGGTCTGCACCACCTCGTCTGGGAGGTCGTCGACAACGCTGTCGACGAGGCGCTGGCTGGATACTGCGACACCATCGACGTGGTGCTGCAAGCCGATGGTGGCGTCCGGGTCACCGACAACGGCCGTGGTTTCCCGGTCGACCTGCACCCGAAGCTCAAGAAGCCGGGTGTCGAGGTCGCGTTGACCATCCTGCACGCGGGTGGCAAGTTCGACGGCAAGGCGTACGCGGTCTCCGGCGGTCTGCACGGCGTCGGTGTCTCCGTGGTGAACGCGCTCTCCACCAAGATGTTCGTGGAGATCCACAAGTCCGGCTCCGTGTGGCGGCAGCACTACACCAACTCCAAGCCGAGCCCGCTGGAGAAGGGCGAGGCCACCGACCGCACCGGCTCGGCGGTCTCCTTCTGGCCCGACCCCGACGTGTTCGAGACCGTCGACTTCGACTTCCAGACCATCTACCGGCGTCTGCAGGAGATGGCCTTCCTCAACCGCGCGCTGCGCATCCACCTGCTCGACGAGCGGGTGGATGCGGAGGAGGACGGCCGGCAGCGCGAGGTCACCTTCTTCTACGAGGGCGGCATCGCCGACTTCGTCCGGCACCTCAACGCCTCGAAGAACCCGATCCACAAGACAGTGGTCGAGTTCGAGGCCGAGGAGGAGGGCATGTCGCTCGAGATCGCCATGCAGTGGAACGAGTCGTACGGCGAGTCGGTCTACACCTTTGCCAACACGATCAACACGCACGAGGGCGGCACCCACGAGGAGGGCTTCCGGTCCGCGCTGACCAGCGTGGTCAACCGGTACGGCACCGACAAGAAGTTGCTCAAGGGCGACGAGAAGCTCTCCGGCGAGGACATTCGCGAAGGGCTCGCCGCGATCATCTCGGTCAAGCTGGCCAACCCGCAGTTCGAGGGTCAGACCAAGACCAAGCTGGGCAACACCCCGGTGAAGAGCTTCGTGCAGCGGGTCTGCAACGACCGGCTGGTCGACTGGTTCGACCGCAACCCGGCCGAAGCCAAGATGATCATCCAGAAGGCGTCCCAGGCGGCTCGGGCTCGCATCGCCGCGCAGCAGGCACGCAAGCTGGCCCGGCGCAAGTCTCTGCTGGAGTCCGGCTCGATGCCGGGCAAGCTGGCCGACTGCCAGTCCACCGACCCCCGCGAGTCCGAGGTGTTCATCGTCGAGGGCGACTCGGCCGGCGGCTCGGCCAAGCAGGGCCGCGACCCGCGGACCCAGGCGATCCTGCCGATCCGCGGCAAGATCCTCAACGTGGAGAAGGCCCGGATCGACCGGGTGCTGAAGAACAACGAGGTCCAGGCGCTGATCACCGCGCTGGGCACCGGCATCCACGACGACTTCGACATGGAGAAGCTGCGGTACCACAAGGTGGTGCTGATGGCCGACGCGGACGTCGACGGCCAGCACATCCAGACGCTGCTGCTCACCCTGCTGTTCCGCTTCATGCGTCCGCTGGTCGAGCTGGGGCACGTCTACCTGGCCGCCCCGCCGCTCTACAAGATCAAGTGGAACAAGAAGGGCGACGACGCCCAGTACGCGTACTCCGACCGCGAGCGCGACGGGCTGATCCTGCTGCGCCAGCAGAAGAAGCCGAACGCCAAGCCGGACGACATTCAGCGCTTCAAGGGCCTCGGCGAGATGAACTATCCCGAGCTGTGGGAAACCACGATGAACCCGGCGACGCGTACCCTGCGTCAGGTCACTCTCGACGACGCGGCGACCGCCGACGAGTTGTTCAGTGTGCTGATGGGTGAGGACGTCGAGGCGCGCCGGTCGTTCATCCAGCGCAACGCCAAGGACGTGCGGTTCCTGGACATCTGACGGACTGCGCAGGATCGGCCGGGCACTGCCCGGCCGATCCGGCGGTCCACAGAGTTATCCACAGCTTGGCCGGTATCCACAGCGGTTATCCACAGCACGAAAACGACTCTGAGTCTGATAAGGGTATACAGTGACCGATTCTCCCGAGTCCACACCGAACGAGCCCGAGGTCCCCGCCGAGGCCATCGCCGCGGTGGTCGCGCACGACCGGATCGAACCGGTCGGGCTCGAGGTGGAGATGCAGCGCTCCTACCTCGACTACGCGATGAGCGTCATCGTCGGTCGCGCGCTGCCGGACGTTCGGGACGGCCTCAAGCCGGTCCACCGCAAGATCCTCTACGCGATGTTCGACTCCGGCTACCGTCCGGACCGCGGTTACGTGAAGTGCTCCCGGGTCGTCGGCGACGTGATGGGTCAGTTCCACCCGCACGGCGACTCGGCGATCTACGACGCGCTGGTCCGGATGGCCCAGCCCTGGTCGCTGCGCTACCCGCTGGTCGACGGCAACGGCAACTTCGGCTCGCCCGGTAATGATCCGGCCGCCGCGATGCGATACTGCGTTACCGCGGACGTCCGGATTCGCACCGCAGAGGGCAGTGTGCGGATCGCGGACGTGGTGGCAGACGCCGCGCCGTCCAGCGAGACCGACATCGACCTCAAGGTCCGCGACCGCAACGGCGACCTGGTCCGCGCCAGCAAGTTCTTCCACTCCGGCGAGCACCCGACGCTGCGGCTGCGGACCCGCGAGGGGTACGAGCTGACCGGCACCCACAACCACCCGGTGCTCTGCCTGGTGGACGTCGCCGGCGTGCCGACCCTGCTGTGGAAGCTGCTCGCCGAGATCTCCCCCGGTGACCGGGTGGTCCTCCAGCGCAGCGTGCCGGACGAGATCGGCTACCCGATGCTGGAGCACGTCGAGGCGGCCGTCCTCGCCGGCGCCTTCGTCAGCGAGGGCTGGGTTTCCCCGAGCCGGGCCGGTTTCAACAACGTGGACCGGGAGTTCTTCGTCCGCGTCCTCGCGGCGTACGACCTGGCCGTGGGCGGCCCCCGCTACGTCAGCGAGCGGGTCATCGCCTCCGGCAGCACTCTGCACGAACTCGACGTGCAGGACCTCACCGCGCTGCGGACGAGCCTCCTCGGCGACATGGTGGGCGCGCGCAGCGCCGCCAAGTTCGTTCCCGAGTTCGTCTGGCAGGGGCCGGCCGCGATCAAGCGTGCCTTCCTCCAGGCACTCTTCGAGGGCGACGGCTCGTCGTCGCTGCTGCCCCGCAACACCATGCAGATTTCGTACTCGACCCGCAGTGAGCGGTTGGCCCGCGAGGTCCAGCAGTTGTTGCTGGAGTTCGGTGTGATCAGCCGGCAGACCCGCTACGACAACGGCGAGATCAAGGTCGTGGTGACCAACCGCCGCGACGCCCGCATCTTCGCCGCGCAGGTCGGCTTCCTCGGCCGTAAGCAGGCCAAGCTGGAGGCTGAGCTGGCCCAGGTGCCGGCCAGCAGCACCGCTCTCTCCAGCGACCACGTGCCGCTGGTCGCCGACTTCATCCGCGAGCACGGCGCGACGCGCTGGACGGAGCGGGACTGGCTGCGCCGGCACAACGTGGACCGGGTGGAGCGGTGGGAGCGGGACCGCGACGAGATCGCCGCCCGGATCACCAACACCGAGGTGCTCGACGTGGTCGAGCCGTTGGTCGATGGTCGGTTCTACTACGCCGAGGTGGCGCAGATCACGGACGCCGGTGTGCAGCCGGTCTACAGCGTCCGGGTCGACACCGACGACCACTCGTTCGTCTCGGACGGCTTCGTCAGCCACAACACCGAGTGCAAGCTCGACCCGCTCGCCATGGAGATGCTGCGGGACATCGACGAGGACACCGTCGACCTGCAGGACAACTACGACGGCCGGGCCAAGGAGCCCACCATCCTGCCGTCGCGGATCCCCAATCTGCTGGTGAACGGCTCCGAGGGCATCGCGGTCGGCATGGCCACCAAGATCCCACCGCACAACCTGCGGGAGATCGGCGCGGCGGTGCAGTGGTGCCTGGAGCACCCGGAGGAGGACGAGGAGACCACCCTCGAAGCCCTGCTCGGCATCGTCAAGGGCCCGGACTTCCCGACCCACGGCCTGATCGTCGGCACCACCGCGATCCAGGACGCGTACCGCACCGGTCGCGGCTCGATCCGGATGCGCGCCGTGGTGGAGGTCGAGGAGGACAAGCGGGGTCGCCCCTGCCTGGTCGTCAGCGAGCTGCCCTACCAGGTCAACCCGGACAACCTCGCCGAGCGGATCGCCGAGCTGATCAAGGAGGGCAAGCTCGCCGGGATCGCCGACATCCGCGACGAGTCCTCCGGGCGTACCGGCATGCGGATCGTTCTGGTGCTCAAGCGCGACGCGGTCGCCAAGGTCGTGCTGAACAACCTCTACAAGCACACCCAGCTCCAGGAGACCTTCGGCGCCAACATGCTGGCCCTGGTCGACGGGGTGCCGCGCACGCTCAACCTGGCCCAGTTCATCCGGTACTACGTCGAGCACCAGATCGACGTGATTCGCCGGCGGACCGCGTTCCGGTTGCGCAAGGCTGAGGAGCGGGCGCACATCCTGCGCGGCCTGGGCAAGGCGCTGGACGCGCTGGACGAGGTGATCGCCCTGATCCGGCGTTCGCCGACAGTGGACGACGCCCGGCAGGGCCTGATCCGGCTGCTGGAGATCGACGAGATCCAGGCGACCGCGATCCTGGACATGCAGCTGCGCCGGCTCGCCGCGTTGGAGCGGCAGCGGATCGTGGACGACCTTGCCAAGCTCGAGCTGGAGATCGCCGACCTCAAGGACATCCTCGCCAAGCCGGAGCGGCAGCGCAGGATCGTCTCGGAGGAGCTGGGCGAGATCGTCGCCAAGTGGGGCGACGACCGGCGGACGCAGATCATCCCGTTCGACGGCGAGGTCTCGATGGAGGACCTCATCGCCCGCGAGGACGTGGTCGTCACGATCACCCGCACCGGGTACGCCAAGCGGACCAAGGTCGATCTGTACCGCTCGCAGCGGCGCGGCGGGAAGGGCGTCAGTGGCGCCACGCTGCGGCAGGACGACATCGTCAGCCACTTCTTCGTCTGCTCGACCCACGACTGGATCCTGTTCTTCACGAACAAGGGCCGTGTCTACCGGGCCAAGGCGTACGAGTTGCCGGAGGCCAGTAGGGTAGCCAAGGGCCAACACGTGGCCAATCTGCTCGCCTTCCTGCCCGACGAGCAGATCGCGCAGATCATCGAGATCCCGAACTACCAGGTAGCCCCCTATCTGGTACTGGCCACGAAGAACGGCCTGGTGAAGAAGACGCGGCTTGAGGAGTTCGACTCCAATCGTTCCGGCGGCATCATCGCGATCAACCTGCGCGATGAGGACGAGCTGGTCGGTGCTGCGCTGGTTGCGCCGGAGAACGACCTGCTGCTGGTCTCGAAGAAGGCACAGGCGATCCGGTTCAACGCCTCGGACGAGGCGTTGCGGCCGATGGGCCGGGCCACCTCGGGCGTGATCGGCATGCGCTTCACGGACGACGACGTCCTGCTCGCCATGGAAGTCGTGCGGGAAGGTTTGGACGTTCTGGTGGCCACGAACGGGGGATATGCGAAGCGGACCCCGATCGAGGAATACCCGGTGCAGGGCCGGGGAGGTAAGGGCGTGTTGACTGCAAAGATCACCGAGCGGCGCGGTGGTCTGGTTGGCGCGGTGGTGATCGATCCGGACGACGAGCTGTTCGCGATCACCAGCAATGGTGGTGTCATTCGGACTCCGGTGAAGCCTGTACGCCGTACGCGTGACCGGAACACAATGGGGGTCAAGCTGATGGACCTCCCGGACGGCGTGACTATCGTGGCGATTGCTCGCAATGCCGACGAGCCTGACGAACAGGACTAGTTGAATGACGGAGACACAGGCGAAGTCGGGGAACACGGGGACCTCGGCCAACCCGGTCGACGAGGAGGCCGCCAAAGGCGGCACACCAGCGACCGGCCGCGCGGCCGTAGGCCGGGCGACGGTCCCCGCCGACGCGCCTGCCCCGAAGTTCACCAGGGCTCCAGGTATGACACCCCCGCCGGAGCAGCCCGGTGAGGACGGCGGGTCAGGCGACAAGACCGAGGCGCCCAGCGCCGAGGCGCCGACGTCGGCCGCCGCCGCACCTTCGGCTCCGACAGCGGCACCGTCGGCCCGTCCGGTGACCACCCAGCCGATCGGTGTCCGGCCCGGCCAGGCGGCGTCGACCGGGGCCACCGGCACCCAGCCGCGGATCACACCCGGGATGACCCAGCCGCAGCCGGACGCGGCGCGCACGGCCGGCCGCCCGGCCAGCGGCGGTGGCCTGCCACCGGGGATCGGCAACGCGTCCGCCGTCGGGGCCGCCCGGGTCGGTGACGCGGTGCGTGCGGCGCGTACGTCGGTCAGCTCGGCCGCCTCCCGCGGGCCGCGCCGGGCCCGGCTGAACCTCAAGCGGATCGACCCGTGGTCCGTGATGAAGTTCGCGTTCGCGGTCTCGGTGGTGCTGTTCATCGTCGTGGTGGTCGCCACCTCGGTGCTGTACCTGGCGCTGGACGCGATGGGTGTGTTCCAGAGCGTCAACGAGAGCCTGAGCGACCTGGTCAACGCCGGCGGTGGGCAGAGCACCAGCGGCTTCCAGATCACCGCCAAGGGCGTGATCCTCAGCTCGGCGCTGATCGGCCTGGTCAACGTGGTGCTGTTCACCGCGCTGGCCACGCTTGGCGCGTTCGTCTACAACGTCTGCGCTGACCTGGTCGGCGGGATCGAGCTGACCCTCGCCGAGCGGGACTGAGCCACCGGGACGCCGGAGCACCGCGGAATGCGGTCGCTCCGGCGTCCCGTACTCAGGTAGGTTTTGCCGGCGGCGACGGGCCCGGCTCGCAGGCGCGGACCCCGATTTGGGGCCGGCGCGGCGGATGGGTTAATCTTGCTCGTCGCAACGCGGGGCTATAGCTCAGTCGGTTAGAGCGCAGAGCTGATAACTCTGAGGTCGATGGTTCGATTCCATCTAGCCCCACCGCATGTCGTCCGACGGTAGTCGAGCGCGAGGGGTCGCCCCATGTTCAAGAAGCTGCTGATTCTGGCTGGCGTCGTCGGTGTGGCCGCCGTCGTGTTCAACAAGATCAAGGCCTCGAACGACGAGCGTGCCCTGTGGCACGAGGCGACCACCGCGCCCGACCTGCGCTGACGTTCGGCCCGGCGACGAGCGATCGTCGCTGCGGCCACTCGCGGGGCCCTAGCTCAACTGGCAGAGCACTGCCTTTGCAAGGCAGGGGTTAGGGGTTCGAGTCCCCTGGGCTCCACCAGCACTTTCCCCGGTTGATCTCGGGTCTGAATACAGCCATTCGTACAGCCAAGCCGTCACGCCGTCCCCTCCTCGCCGAGGACCCGGTCGATGGCTGAGGCAGCCTGACGAGCCCGCGCCGGCAGGACATGCCCGTAGGTATCGGCCGTCATCCGGATTGTGGAGTGCCCGAGCAGTTCCATCACCGTCCGCAGCTCCTCGCCCTGGTCGAGCAGGAACGTGGCGAACGCGTGTCGCAGGTCGTGCAGGTGCAGCCAGTCCAGCCCGGCCGTCGCGCGGAGCTGCTCGAAGCGCCGGTTAACGTTCCGCGGCTCCATGGCCGTGCCGATCGTGCTAGCGAAGACCAGGCCCAGATCCGACCACACATCCCCGGCCGCGAGCCGTTCCTTGGCCTGGCGCACGCGCTCTGCCTCCAACGCCCGGACGGCCAGAGCCGACAGCGGCAGTGGACGGGCCGATCGGTGCGTCTTCGGTGGCACGAACACCAACCCGTGATCGGTTCGCTGGAGCGTCTGCCGAACGAACAGCGCCCTTCCCGGTAGGTCGACATCCGACCACCGCAGGCCCAACAGCTCAGCCCGCCGCAGCCCCGTTGCCAGCGCCAGGACGAACAAGGACTCCAGCCGGTCGCCGGTCAGCACCGACAGCAGCGTCTTGGCTTCCTCGGGCGTCAGGGCACGTCGCTCCGTCCGCCCGAGAGCCGGCGGCTTGGCGGCCTTGGCGACGTTGCGCGGCACCAGATCCATCCGCTCAGCGTCGGCCAAGGCGACCCGCAGCACGGCATGCACCTTGATGATGCTGGCCGGCGCGAGCTTCCCGCGCAGCCCCGTGAGGAACCGCTGCACGTCCCGAGGTGTCAGCCGGTCAAGCTTGACCCGACCGAGGCCCGGCACCAGGTGCTTGCTCACGGCCAGGCGGTAGCGCACCAGCGTTGACGGTCGGGTGCCATCGTGCGCCTTCACGTCCCGCAGCCACTCGGTCAACCAGGCTTCCAGGGTCCGAGGCTGTGCGGTGAGGTCGACCCCGAGCTGAAGTTGGCGCCGCAGCTCATCCCGCTTCCGGACCGCCTCAGCCTCGCTCTTGGCGTAGACGTACTTCCGCTTCCGTTTCCCGTCGATCCAACCGAGGTCGACCACCGCAGCCCACGTGCCCGGCCGCTGCTCGTACACCGAGCCCTCACCATGAGAACGCCGACGTCGGCCGGTCATGCCGCGAACTCCTCATCCGCTGCCAAGAACTCATCGAGCGCGGACAGCGGGATCAGCCGAGCCCGACCAGCCTTGATCGATCGCAGCCGACCCGATCGCATCAGGACGTACACGGTGTCCCGACAGACACCGAGCAGGGCCGCAGCCTCAGCCGGGCGGACGCTTTTCCGCTCACTCATGCTCCGGTCCCTTCCTGCTCTACCGACTGACGTGAGGTGATTGCCGAAACATCGGGCGGACCGGAGACCCGTCTCGCGGCATCAAGGCGGCCCGCAAGCGGGCCGCGCCGGCCGCGCTCGGCCTGCTGGCGGCGCAAGCGCCGGCATCGGCCGGCGCGCCGGCCGATTGCAGGCTGTGCCCATGGACCAGAACTGATGCCTCCGGCGGGGATCTTCGACAGAGATGGGGCCGCCCACCTCCACCGTGAGTCCGGGCGGAGCCGAACAGACCAGCTCCCCGGTGTCAACACGGTGGATCGTTGTGTTGACACCGGGGATCAGGCCCGTTCCACGATGTGCGGACTCACGGCGGAGATGGGCTTGAGGGAGAGGAGCGGTACGTGCCAGACGAGGTGTTCCCCAGCGATCTTTCCGGCCACTTCTGGGCAACGTTGGAACACCGGCCCGAACTCAATCGGTGGCGGTTCGAGATCATCGACTACCAGGGCAACGTCCTGCTCAGTGGCTTGGCCTGTAGCGAGCGGCAGGCCGCAGCCATCGTCAACGCATGGGACCAGGTGATCACAACGTCGCCCGACGAGGAGGACCCCAGCATGGATTGGGTCGATGACCCGGCATGACGGGTAGCCCGCCGCCCGAGTGACGTGCGGTCCGCATCTGGTCCGCAAGAGGTCGGGGACAGCAGGGGAGTGGTGAAAGGTGCCGAGAGGTATTTCCGCTGCTAGGAGACCATTCGGGCAGCTCGCCGAGTCGCCCATCTTGATCTCATAACTCTTCGGTCATCGTGCAACCTCGCCTCAGAGTAGGCGGGACCTCGAACTGGCGGTGCGGCCGGTTTCAGCAAGGATCCCGCTCAGGGCTTGGTTAACTCGCACCAGAGCCGCAGCGACCGCTGCCGAATGATCTCGGTACGTTCAGGCGCATCTTTGAGGGACCGCACCGTGTCCCGGAACGGAGCAGCTGGGTAGCCGTCCTCAAGCCAGCCGAGCGCGAGGCCCGCCCAGTAGTCGGACCAACAGGACAGGGCGTAACGGACAAGGTCATCCCAAGGGGGCGGATCGGAGGCCTGTTCGGTGCCGAGGGTTGTGACGGCCTCGTGGCGCTGTTCCAGGAGTGGTAGCAGCGACTGGATGTTCTCGGCTGGTGTCCAGTGGCGGTCGTCCTTTGTCGAGAGGACGAGCCAGTGCCCTCCAGAATCAAGGCCCAGCCTCAGCTCGTGTTTGCCGATCGCCATCACCACGCGGTTGTCGTCCGCCATCAGGTCATTGTCCATGCGTCGCAGCAGGTGGCTGTACAGCCATCCGTACAGCCAAGCCGGCTGACGGGCAGGAGTGACCAGCGACGGCGGCCGACAAGTCGAGCAGGTCAGCGGCAGTGGCTGACGACGACCGACAACAGTCTTGATCTTTGCAAGGCAGGGGTTAGGGGTTCGAGTCCCCTGGGCTCCACCAGCACTTTCCTCGGTTGATCTCGGTCCGAGTGCAGCCATTCGTTCACGCTGACGGACGGCCAAGACTCGGAAGACCTCGGGGCTCCGCCCTGAACCTCGGCCCTCCTCAGAGATCAGGTCCGCCTTCACCTCGCCAGCGACCGTGCAATCCTCGTGCGACATGTGGCGGCCATCAGCGGGATTCCGGGGTCAACGAGGGGCGGGCAGGGCAGTGGGGTTTCTCGGGCTAAAGCAGAGCGCCGACCGGCGTTGCCGCGGGTCGGCGCTCTGGTAGCCCGGCGAAAGGCTATCTGGCGCAGGGTCAGGCCAGCCGCTGCGCCCGGGTCGCCGTCACCGTCGCGGTGCCGCTGGTGGACAGACCGGTGATCAGGTACGCCCGGTAGGTGCCGTTGGGCAGGACAATCCACAGGTCGGGGGTGCCGTTGAGGTTGATGTCGGCGGCCCAGAGGGTGCTGATCGTGACGCCGGTGTTCCAGTTCGTGGCCACCTGGTACTGGGTGTGGGTCAGGGTGCCGGTGCCGTCGCCGTTGTCGACCATGGTGACTCCGGTCCACAGGTACAGGTCGCCGGTGCCGGCGTTGCGCAGGAAGAGCGCGACGCCGGAGGCGGTTTCCGTGCTGGCGATGCTCCAGTTCTGCCAGTCGCTCCCGCCGGTCGGGGTGGAGTTGCTCAGCGTCGTGGTGCCGAAGTAGAGGCCCGGCGCGCCGAAGCTGGGGTGGTAGCCGAGGCGGTAGCCGTTGGTGGCGTCCCCGGAGATGCCGATCAGGTCCGGGATGCCGTTGTCGACGCCGTCCGCGACGTAGCCGTTGACCAGCGTCAGCGGCGAGTTGCCGTTGGCGTCCAGGAGATATTCCAGGCCGATGTTTACCTGGTTGCCGCCGGCCGGGTTGAGCATCGTGCCGTCGCCGGCGCCCTTGATGACCGTGCCGTTGCCGGCGTAGGCCCCGCCAACGTAGTAGGCGAGGAAGTCCTCCTCGGTGCCGCCGAAGAAGCGGCCGGTGATCACCTGTGCGCCGTTGAACTCAGCCGCGGAATAGGTGCCACCGAAGCCGTTGCCGCGCAGGCCGATGTTGGTGGCCGGGGTCTTTACCTGACCGGTGCCGACGCCGGTCTTGCGCGACTTCACGCCGAGCGCGGACCAGACGCCGGAGCCGAGACCGGTACCCGGACCACCGACGGTGATCAGGTCCGCGACGCCGTCGCCGTTGAGGTCCTTGTCAACCGGGCCGGTGGTGACGGCGGGCGCGGGCTTCGGCGCGGCCTGGGCCGGCAGGGCCGGGGCGAGCGCGGTCAGCGCAAGCGCCACAGGTGCGGTCCATGCGAGCATTCGCTGGGAATTGAAGGAAATCGTCATGAGCTTCCCCCGTGCGTTGAGGAGTGTGCTGCCCGGACGGTACTCGATCAAGGCAACGTCCACGACCTCGAACCAACGAGGGTTTTCATCGACCGGCCAGAAGCTTTGCTGTACAGCCAAGCCCGCCGAGGGACATAGGCCGGAGTCGACGATAGGCGACACGGCGAGCAGGTCAGCGGCAGTGACCGACGTCGGCCGACAGCAGTCTTGATCTTTGCGAGGCAGGGGTTAGGGGTTCGAGTCTTTCCGGGCGAGCGAGTGATGATGCATGCATAATGAATGCATGGTTGCTCTCCAGATTCGGGACGTGCCGGAAGAAGTGCGAGACGCCCTGGCGGCGCAGGCCAAGGCGCGCGGGCAGTCACTCCAGGCGTACCTGCTGGATCTGGTGGAGACGCAGGCTCGGCGGCTGCGCAACACGGCGGCCCTTGATCGCTTCACCGGCCGATCGGACGGTGCTCGCTCCCTGCCGGGGGAGAGCGCGGCCGAGTTGAATGACCAGCGGGAGCAGCGCGGACCATGGGGCAGCGCCGGATGATCGTCGTGGACGCGTCGGTTCTGGCCGATGCCTTGATTGACGACGGGCCGGTCGGCGACGCGGCGCGGGCGGAGCTGACCGGAGATCCGCACTGGGCCGCACCGAGCCATCTTCTGGTCGAGGTCATGTCGGTGATCAGAGGCAAGGTCCTCGGTGGGAAGTTGGGCCTTGCCCGGGCTCAGGAGGCGATCGACACCCTGCCCTCGTTGGTCATCGATGAGGTTGGCGTCGCGGTGCTGTTCGACCGGATGTGGCAGTTGCGGGGCAATGTCACGGCGTATGACGCGGCCTACGTCGCGGCGGCGGAGTTGTTGGCCTGCCCACTCGTGACCGGTGATGGTCGGCTCGCCAAGGCCAACGGCGTCCGCTGCGAGTTCCGACTGCTCGCTGCGTCCTGACGGTGGCAGCCTGAGGATCATTTTCCCTGGACACCACGCCTCGGACATCTCGGGGTGGAGGGCGTGGAGCCATTCGTCGGCGGTGAGCCGCAGCGCGTTCTGCTCTTTCTCCAGCGGCCGGGCCAGGGTGGTCTTGCCGCTGCTCTGGCTGCCGCCGGTCAGGAAGAGGGTGGCGGGCACTGTCGGACGATATCGCCTGCTGGCGCGGACGCCGGCACGAGTTTGCGCAGCGAGGCCAGGTCGGCGCGGTCGACGTCGCGCGGTTCGTACCCGCTGTGGAACAGCAGTTGCTGGTCCACCGAGATGCAGGTGACCGGGCGGCCGGCGATGGTCCCGGTGGTGAAGCACTCCTTCGGCCAGCGGAAGCTGCTGCCGTCGAGGCCGGCCTGGTGGCCGTGGCCGGCCTGGTCGAACCTGAGCGGGTGAAGGTCCACCCGGCCTCGTCCATCGGCGACGACCTCGACGCGTACCGGTCGCCAGTCAGTCTCGACGACGTAGCCCAGCCGGGAGAGAGCTTGCAGTGCCGCTGATTCGTGCTCGGCGGCGATGGCCAGGTCCAGGTCGCGGTGTGGACGGGTCTGACGCCCGACCAGCGCATCAACGCCCCATCCACCGCTGATCCACGCCTCGCAGCCGGCGACAGCGAGAGCGTCCAGGACCGCGTGGACCTCGTCAGCATTCATGCCGGCGTGACGGTGAACTGGTTGCCGTCGGGGTCGGCCAGCGCGACGTCGCCCGCCGCGCCGACCTCGACCCGGGTGGCCCCGAGGGACACCAATCGGTCGATCTCGGCTCGCTGGTCGCGACCGGCCGGAGTGAGGTCGAAGCGCTGCCGGTTTCGCCCCTGTCTCGGGGTTAGGGGTGGGCCTCCCCACGCGACCTTCGTGCCGCCGTGCGGTGACTGGATCGCGGTCTCCTCGTCCTGGTCCCATACCAGCGGCCAACCCAGTGCCTTGCTCCAGAAGACGCCGACCTCCCGGGTGCCGTCGCAGGCGATCTCCCCGAGCAGGCCGCACCCGGCGAGGAAGCCGTTGCCCGGCTCGATCACGCAGAATGCGTTGCCCTCGGGATCGGCCAGGACGATGTGCCCCTCCTCGGGCAGTTGCCCGACGTCCAGGTGGTCGCCGCCGAGCTTCAGCGCCGTGGACACCAAGTGTTGCTGGTCGGCCTCGTTGGTGCTGGTCAGGTGAAGGTGCAGGCGGTTCGGCCCCACCTTCTCCGTACGGCTCGGGATGAATCGGAGGCTGAGCTGGGTGTCGTCGCCGGGCAGGAGCACGCCGCCGGCGTCCTCGATGACCTCCCGACCGAGCATTCTGGCCCAGAACCGAGCCACGCCAGCCGGATCGTGCGCATCGAAGGTCACCGTCAGCATCACCGCACCGTAGACACGGGACCGGCACCGCAACAACGAAATTTCGGAGGGGTCAGCGGCGGGAACGCCGCCAGCGGGCAAGGCGCCCGAAGCGGGGCCCGGCCCAGAGCCAGAACATCGACCCCGTCAGCTCGGCTTTCCGGCGCGTGGCGTACTGGCCATGATCTCGGCATGGATGAACAGTCGGCGCCCCTCACCATGCACCTGTACTGCCGGGTCGATGTGGTTGTCACCGACCCCGCCGCCGTGACCGGCCAGGCGGTCGCCGAGCTGCGGGCGGCCGACATCGACTGGTCCGCCGAGGAGGACGACCTCGACACGGCGGTCGTCGAGCTGCGCGCGAACCTCGCCGCCTCGCTGGCGAGCGTGGTCGACATCAGTCGGCTGAGTGACGGCGTTCCGGGGGTGGAGTTCCGGGGCGGCCTCTGCTGGGGGGAGCAGAGCCCGCCGCGTGTGGCGTTTCGGCGGAATGACGGTTGACCGGCGGCGCGAGGTCGTTCGTCTCGGCCGTCGAGGGCTGCCCGTCCGCGGGATGCGCCTGCGGCAGGCGTTCCACCAGCTTGGTGAGCATGCCGTTGGCGAAGGTCGCGCCGAGCGCCGACCCGGCGCCGATGGTCCAGCCGACCGGCCCGAGCGGGGTGCAGCCGAAGAACTGGCTCACCCCCGGCGTCTGCACCACCACGACCAGCACGCCCAGTGACGCTGCCGTGGACGCCAGCACCGTCGGGCTGGTGCCGCCGGCCAGGATGGTCTGCCCGAGTTGGGTGCCGACCAGGGAGACCAGGGCGACAGTGCCGGCCCGCTGACGGCGTCCGGTGTAGCGGGCCAACGTCCAGCCCGCGGTCGCGCCCAGCGTGGTCGCTGCCGCCCGGAGCCCGATCTCCCTGGTGAGGCTCTCACCGAGCGCCTTGTCCGGGCCCTCCCGGAGCAGCGCGTCGGTGCGGTCCGACGCGGGTGGCCGGACCGCGATGGCCAGCGCCGGTGCCAGGTCGGTGAGCAGGTTGACCAGCAGCAGTTGCCGCCCGGTGAGTGCGGAGCGGCCGGTCGCCGCGGCGGTGAGCACACTGAACGCGATCTCGCCGAGGTTGCCGCCGACCAGGATGCTGAGCGCGTGCCGTACCGACGACCACATCGCTCGTCCCTCGATCAGGGTCGCGATGATGGTTTCCAGCCGGTCGTCGGTGACCACCAGGTCGGCTGCCGCGCGGGCCGCCGGGGTGCCCCGTTGGCCGAGGGCGATGCCGACGTCGGCCAGCCGGATCGCCGGGGCGTCGTTGGCGCCGTCGCCGGTCATCGCCACGGTCCGCCCGCACTTCTGCAACGCCTGGATGATCCGCACCTTGTGGGCCGGGGTGCAGCGGGCCACCACGTCGGTGTTGGCCAACCGCTCGGCGAGCGCGTCGTCGTCCAGTTGGTCGAGTTCACTTGCGGTGACCACCCGCTGTTCGTCGTGATCGCTGATGGTGGCGGCGATCGCCTCGGCGGTGGCCGGATGATCACCGGTGATCATGATGGTGTGCACGCCGGCCTGCCGGATTCGACGTACCGCGGGGGCGGCGCTCTCCCGCACACCGTCAGCGAGGGCCAGGAAACCCACGAAGGTCAGCCCTCGGACGTCCCCGTCGGTCACCTTCGGGTCGTTCACCGGGCATTCTGCGACGGCCAGGATCCGGTTTCCCGCACCGGCCCGGTCGGCGAGCATCCGCTCCAACTCCGCACGTCCGGCGTCGTCCAGCGGCTCCTGACGACCGTCCATGCGTCGGGACGAACAGCGCGGTAGCACCGTCTCCGGAGCACCCTTGACGCTCAACAACAGGTGACCGTCGGTCTGTCCGATGCTCGCGTGGTAGCCGCGGGACGGTTCGAACGGCAGGCCGCCGGCAGCGCGCCAACCGGCAGCACCGGTCTGCTCCGCCACCCCGGCCTCACCGGCACCCCGCCGGACCGCCCGGTCGGTCTGCAACGCCAGCTCCTCCGGATTCTTCGCGGCGGGGGTGGCCCGCAGCGCCGCGGCCAGCGTCATCCGTAGCCGGTCGTCCAACTGGTCCACCGGCGCGTACCGGTCGCCGGCGCTGTCGCCGACCCCGGCGAGCAGCAACTGACCCTCGGTGAGGGTGCCGGTCTTGTCGAAGCAGAGCACGTCGACTCGGCCCAGCGCCTCGATGGTGCGTGGGTTGCGGACCAACGCCCCGTGCTCGGCCAGCCGCCGGGCCGCGGCCAGTTGCGCCGCGCTGACCAGGAACGGCAGCCCCTCCGGCACCGACGCCACGGCGAGGTTCGCGGCGGTCGCGGCCGTTTCGGCCAGGGGTACGCCTCGAAGCAGGCCGGCGCCGGCCACCGCCACCGCGGAACTGGCCGCCAACGGGATGGCGGCGCTGGTCAACGAGCCGAGCCGGGCTTCCACTCCACTGGCCGGTGGGTCCTGCTTGACCAGGGCGAGGCTGCGGCCGGATTCGGTGTCCGGCCCGGTCGCCACCACCACGGCAGTGCCGTGCCCGGCGGCGACGGTGGTGCCCTCGTACAACATGGAGTGCCGGTCGGCGAGCGCGGCGGCGACCACCGGCCGGTTGGACTTGGCGACCGGCAGCGATTCGCCAGTCAGCGAGGACTCGTCGGCCTCCAGGCCCACCGCTTCGAGCACCCGGCAGTCGGCCGGCACCGAGTCGCCCGGTTCGAGGGTGATGACGTCCCCAAGGACCAGGTCTTCGGCGGCGAGAACCTGCTCGGCACCGTCGCGGCTGACCCGTGCCGTCACCGCCGACCGGGACAGAAGTTCGGCCAGCGATCGTTCGGTGTTGCGCCCGTGCACCGCGCCGACCAGGGCGGACCCGCCGACGACGCTGCCCACCAGCGCGGCGTCGACAAGGGAGCCGAACGACGCGGAGAGTACCGCCCCGGCGACCAGCACCGGGGTGAGCGGGTTGGACAGCTCGTCCACGAAGGCACGCAGCAGTCCCCCGCTGGCCGGTCCGGCATTGCCGTTCCCGCCGGCGCCCTGATGCCGGCGCTGCGCTTCCGCGCTGGTCAGGCCGTCCGGCGTGGAGCGCAGGTGGTCGAGCACGGTGCCGACGGGCATCAGGTGCCAGGCGGTCGTGACCGGCGCCGGGGTGCCCGACTGGTCGTGCAACCGGTGGGCCTGCCAGACCCCGTTGGCGAAGGCCATCCCGGCCGCGCCGTTCACCGCGACGAGCGACCGGCCGGGCAGCTCGGTCGGCGGGGCCGTGAACGCGCCCAGCGCCCCGAGACCGGTGCCGGCCATGGCCAGCCGGATGTTCTGCTGGGCGGTCCGCCGAGCCACCCCGGTCGCCTCGATCACCAGCGCCACCACCCGCAGGTCGGCACCGATCAGCAGGTGCGCACCCCAGGGCGGCAGCTCCTCCGGCGCGGCGAACCCGAGACCGCAGTCGGACGCGCCGAGCGCCTTCCGGTCCGCGGACACCAGCATCACCACCGCGCCGTCGCGCTGCAACGCGCGTACCGACTCGGTCAGCCGGTCCCCGCCGGGCAGCATCGCATCGGCGAAGCCGTACCGCTGCTCGTCGCCGCTGGCAACGACCAGCCGCAGGCCGGCCCGCCGCGCGGCGGCCGGCAGCCCGTCGACGCCGGGTGCGGGTTCCGGCTCGACCCGCAACAGGGCGGCAAGTCGGTCACCGTGGGCGAGGCCGAGCAGTTGGCCGCCGGCCGAGCGCAGCCGGGCCGCGTCCGGAATGCCGTCCAGGTCGCTTGCGGGCATCTGGTCCAACGGTCCGAGCCGCCAGCCGTCCGCCGCACGGGAAGCGTCCGGGTCGTCCGGGTCGAACAACGCGAAGGCCCGCTCGACCACCTGGTCAACGTCCGCGCCCGTTGCCGGCGCCAGATCGGCCAGTACGCCCCGATTCGAGCCGAGCACCGCGGCGTCCAGCACGAGCGTGTCGATCCGGTCCAACTCCCGCAGCACACTGCGGTCCATCGCGATCACCCCGCGCCGCGCCAGCATTCGGCCGAGTTGGGCGGCGTACCCCTCGCGTCCGCTGCCGGGCGCTTTCGGCAGCGCCGACAGGCCCAGCGCGGCGGCCCGCTTGCGCCCGGCGAAGGACGCCGCCGCAGCGCCAGCCGCTGCACCGGCGGCGAGCATCTGGTTGATGTACCGCTCGACCGGGCCGTGCGGCTTGGGCCGGGGACGGTCGGCTATCGGCCACCGGGCGACGGCCCGCTCGGGGTCCCCGGTCAACCGCGGTTCGGCGCTCTCCCAGGCGGAGAACTGGGCCCGGTCCTCGCCCCACTGCACGAGCCGTTGTGCACCGTCGAGGACGATGCCGGTCCAGCGGCCGGTCAGGCCCTGCACCACGGCCTCGGCCAGGGGAAAAAGGACCTCCGCGCGCGGGTCGGAGCGCAACTTCCTGCCCAGGAACGCGTGCAGCTTCGGCTGCAGGTCGACCGCCGACAGAACGCCGGCCACCTCTGCGGGCAACGGCGCGAACGGCAGGATCCGGGTGGCCGCCCAGAGGGTCAGACCCAGCGCGTCCGAGGCGAGCGCGCCGAGGGTGCGCGGGTTGTGTGGGCCCTCCTCGGGCGGGTGTGGGGGTGGGATCTCCGGGTCGGGTTCGTGGTCGCAGGTCCGCTCGACCCGGCTGATCGCGGCGATGAGGTCATCGAGATTCGGTTCGGGGGCCTGCACGGCCACCACCACCCGCCCGGATGGCGCGTTCACCCTGGCCCAGGCCACCCCGGGGATCCGCTCCAGCGCGCCCTCCACCTGCCGGGCGAGCTGGTCGCCACCCTCCTGGCAGACACCGTGCACCTCGATGTGGTGCCGGCCCGGCCGGGACCAGACCCGACGCCGCGCCAACCCGGCCGTCCGGGCCAGCCGGGTCGCGGCCGAGCTGACCGTCCGGGACGCCTCGCCGATCAGGTGCGGTACGCCGAACGACGGCAGGATGCGGCCGGCAGCGCGACCCGCCGCCGTCATCGAGACGTACGGCTGGACGGGCGCCGGCCCGGCTCCCTGTTGCCGCTGGTCCTGGCCTTGGCCATGTCGTCCTCCCACCGCGCTCACGTCCGGCGGCCTGGCTTCCCGACCTGCCATCCGTTATGCCCCCTGAGCGGCGGAATTTTCCGCCGTCGCTGGTGCATGGACGGGGTGGGCCGTGGAATCCGACGACCATCACCGGACATGGGGAGGCCAGCATGAGCACGCTGACGCGACATCTCAACGGTTCGCGGGAGAACGTGAAGCTGTACAACCGGCGGGTGCAACTGCCGATGCTGGGTGAGGTGGCGGTGCCGCCACCGGACAAGGTCGCCTACTACGCCGGGATCGGAGTGCTCGCCGCGCTACAGGTCATCGAGTGGCCGATCGCTGTGGTGATCACCGCTGGTCACCTGCTGGCAGATCAGCATTTCTCCGGACTGGTGCGCGGTGTCGGGGAGGCGCTGGAGAACGCCTGATGAGACACGGGTCACCGGGCGGTTGACCTCAATCAGGGTTGAGGTCGCATGCTCGGTCGATGCCGAGCACAGCCGTCGCCGTCACATCCGCCCCACCGGGACTCTTCGCACCCCGGCTGCGGGCGATGACGGTGGGCAGCGTCGCGTTGATCTCACTCCTCGCGTTCGAGGCGTTGGCGGTCGGTACGGCGATGCCGACCGTCGCGCGCAGCCTGGACGGGCTGGCGCTCTACGGGATCGCGTTCGGTGGCCCGTTCGCCACCGGTGTGCTGGCCATGGTGGTCTCCGGCATCTGGTGCGACGCCCGGGGGCCTCGTGGGCCAATGTGGCACGGTGTCGCCTGGTTCGTGGTCGGGTTGCTGATCGCCGGGACGGCCCCGGTGATGAGCGCGCTTGTCGTCGGGCGGGTCGTGCAGGGTTTCGGCTCCGGGTTGCTCTCGGTGGCGCTCTACGTGATCGTCGGGCACGCGTACCCACCGGAGCTGCACCGGCGGATCTTCGCGGCGTTCGCGGCGGCGTGGGTCGTACCGTCGCTGGTCGGGCCGGCGGTTGCCGGCCTGATCGTGCAGTACCTGGGCTGGCGGTGGGTTTTCCTGGCGGTGCCGGCGGTGGCCGTGCCGGCGGTGCTGCTGATCCATCCCGGCCTGCGGTCGCTGGGCCAGGGTGTGGCAACGACCCCACCGGCGGGTGCGGCCGCGCGGATCGGTTGGGCGTGCGGGGCCGCGGTGAGTGCCGCACTGCTGCACATCGGGGGACAGCAGCGCGGCGCCACCGCCTTGGTGCTGGTCGCGTTCGCCGTGGTCGGTCTGCTGGTCTGCGCCCCGCGTCTGCTGCCGGCCGGGTTCCTCCGGGCCGCGCGAGGGCTGCCCACCGTCGTGGGGTTGCGGGGCCTGGCGTCGGCGGCCTTCGTCGGCGCCGAGGTGGTCATCCCGCTGATGCTCTCCCGGGAACGGGGCCTCTCGCCGACCGCGGCCGGGCTGGTCCTCACCGTCGGCGCGTTGGCGTGGTCGGCGGGTTCCTGGTTGCAGGGCCGGATCCCGGTGCCGGCGTCGCGGGCCAGCCTGCCCCGTGCCGGGCTGAGCTGCATCACGGTCGGCACCGCCACGGTTGCGCTGGCCGTCCGGCCGGAGCTTCCGGTGACCGTCGCAGTGGTCGGTTGGGCCCTCGCCGGTCTGGGCATGGGGCTGCTCTACCCGTCGTTGTCGGTGCTCACCCTGGAGTTGTCCGCACCGGGTGAGCAGGGCCGCAACAGCTCGTCACTGCAACTGAGCGACTCTCTCTTCGCGGCGACCGTGCTCGCGCTGACCGGGGCCGTACTGGCGGCGGGGAGCGCGCCGGGCCCGGCCAGCTACACGGCGACGCTGGTGGTGACCGCTGGACTGGCGCTGCTCGGGGTGCTGCTGGCCGGCCGTGTCGTGGTGGGCGGGGGCGTACGACAAGGCGGGTGATCCGCGGATCCGGCCACGTCCGAGAGCAGGGCGGCGCGGGGTGCTGACCCGGCCGACACGTACGGGGGAATCGGCCGGAAATGAGAGCAACAACGGTTCACATTCGTCTTACCGTGACGGCATGTTGGTTGTCGTCACTACTGTGATCCTTTACGTCTTCGGCTTCGTCTTCCTCTACGGCGTGATCCGGCTGGGTGTCCGGCACGCGTTCGAGGATCTGGAGCTGCAACGGGCCAAGGTCCAACGCGAAGAGGAGTTGGCGGCTGCCCGCGACCGCTCCTTCATGCGCGACAACGCGTTCCTCGCCGGCAGTTGAGCGCCGGATCGCTCCGGCCGCGGCCGGTGGCGTCGCCGGGCGGCCGGGGAGTGGCCGGGCGGTTCAGCGTCGCGGATGCGAGGATCGCACCCGTGATGGGAACGCTGAAGACCGAACCCGCCCGCGCCCGCCTGGATCTGCTCGCCCCGCCGGTCGCGGAGGCCATCGCGCAGTGGCCGGCCGACGCTCCGGTGGATGTCAACGACGTGCTGGTAGCGCCGATCGACGCCGACCTCGCCGACACCGCGGCGTTCTGTGCGGCGTACGAGGTGGGGCTGGACGTGTCGGCCAACTGTGTCGTGCTGGCGGGCAAGCGCGAGGGCGTGGTGCGCTACGCGGCCTGCATCGTCCTGGCCACCACGCGGGCCGATGTGAACGGGGTGGCGCGCCGGGCGTTGGACGTCCGCAAGGTGAGCTTCGCCCCGATGGCGGACGCTGTCGAGTTGACCGGCATGGAGTACGGCGGCATCACCCCGATCGGGCTGCCGGCCCAGTGGCCGATCCTGGTGGACGCGCGGGTCATCGCCACACCGCACGTGATCGTCGGGTCCGGCGTACGGCACAGCAAGATCGCGCTGCCGGGGCCGGCGTTGGGCGCGCTGCCGGGAGCGCAGGTGGTGGAAGGGCTGGCCAGGCCGGCCTGACCAGCTATCGGCATCGATATTGTTGCACGTGAAACATCGTGATCATCGATGCCGGCTGCCGGCCGTTGATGACTCAGTGTGAGTGGGCTGCGGACTCGCGCTGCTCGACCTCGGCGAGCGCGGCGAGCAACGTCTGCACCTCCTGCGCGCCGGAGACCGCGTACTTCCCGGCCAGCACGAAGGTCGGCACGCTGGTGATGCCCAGGTCCCGGGCGGCGGCCAGGTCGGCGGCGACGTCGGCGACGCGCTCGTCCGAGTCGAGGAATCGGCGGGCGTCGGCCGCGTCCAGGCCGATCTCGCCGGCCAGGGTGGCCAGCGCCTCCCGTGACCCGACGTCGACCCCGTGGTTGAAGTGCGCCCGGTAGAGCGCGTCCACCATGTCGGCCGCCCTGCCCTGGTCGGTCGCCCAGGACACCAGCCGGTGCGCCTCGAAGGTGTTGGCGATCACCGCGCGGTCGTAGTCCAACCGCAGCCCGTCGGCCGCGGCGACCTGGGTCACGCGGTCGACCATCTGCCGGGCGCGCTCCGGACCGCCGAACTTGCCGGCCAGCGCCTCCACCAGCGGAAGGGGCTGCGGCACCGGCGACGGGTCGAGCTGGAACGGCCGGTAGCGGACCGTCACCTCGCCCGGGTAGCTGGCGAGGGCCTCATCCAGGCGGCGCTTGCCGATGTAGCACCACGGGCAGACGACGTCCGCGTAGATCTCGATCTCCATGACCGGTGACAACCTCGTGGTCAGCCGAGTTGTTCCCGGATCTGCCGCTTGAGCCGGCCCAGGATCGCCGTGCCGCCGCGGACCCGCAGCGGGCTGATCGCCTGCGCCAGCCCCATCCGCTGGTAGAGGTCGTCCGGCACGGCAAGCACCTGCTCGGCACTCGCGCCCGCCAGCCCCTCGGCGAGGATCCCGGCGAACGCCCGGGTGGTGGGCGCCTCCGGCGGGCAGTCGAAGAGCGTCTCCACGGTGCCCTCCGGGGTCACCCGGGCGCGCAGGAAGAACGCCGTCTGGCACTCGGGCACCTGCTCCATGCCCTCACGTTCCGCAGCGCCCTCCGGCAGCGCCGGGATGACGTCCGCGTACTCCAGGAGCATCTCCAGCACCAGGTCGCGCGGCGCGGCGGCGAACTCGTCGACGATCTCGGCCAGTCGGGCCGGCATGTCAGCCATGCGTCGAGGCTACCGCCGTGGTGCGGGGACCCCGGTCACACCGTGGGCGACTGTTCGCTGATCTCGCTGAGTGCGCTGGTGGGGTCGAGCTGCATGGCCAGGTCGCCGAGCGAGACGATCCCCACCAGCTTGCGGTCGCTGTCACAGACCAGCACGCGTCGGATGCCGCGATCCCGCATCAGCGCCGCCGCCTCACCCGCCGTGCAGTGCTGTTCGATCATGACGACCTCGCGGGTGACGATCGAGCCGATGGTGGTGGCCGCAGGGGAGCTGTTCTCCGCCACGGCCCGCACCACGATGTCCCGGTCGGTGAGCATGCCGGCGAGGCTGGCGCCGTCGGTGACCACCACATCACCGATGTCGGCCTCCTTCATCACCCTGGCCGCCTCGTCCAGGGTGGTCTCGGCCGGCAGGTACACGACCTGCTTGGTCATCACGTCACTGACCCGGTAACCGGTCATGAGAGCCTCCGAAGACAGTTTCCACCCGATCCGACTGCACTACCCCGTAGCGCAGCAGCTACACCAGGTTCGCACGTTCCTGGCGTACCTCGTGGACGAGTCGATCCACCAGACCGTCCAGCGGTAGCTCGGTGCGCCCGTCGCCGGCCCGCTCGCGCAGCTCGACGTACCCCTCGGTGAGTCGGCGGCCGACCACGACGGCCCGGGGGATGCCGATCAGCTCGGCGTCGGTGAACTTGACCCCGGCCGAGACGTGCGTGCGGTCGTCGACCAGCACCCGCAGACCGGCGGCGGCGAGCTGCCCGCCGAGCTCCAGCGCCGCGTCGAGCTGCGGGCCCTTCCCCGCAACCACCAGGTGTACGTCACACGGCGCGATCGCCGCCGGCCAGACCAGCCCCCGGTCGTCGTGGTGCTGTTCGGCGACGGCCGCCACCGCCCGGGAAACCCCGATGCCGTAGCAGCCCATGGTCGGCCGGACCGGCTTGCCGGCCGGCCCGAGCACGTCGACCGCGAAGGCGTCGGTGAATCGGCGGCCGAGCTGGAAGATGTGCCCGATCTCGATGCCCCGCCGGATGGTCAGCTCGCCCGACTCGCAGTCGGGGCAGGGGTCGCCAGCGCGTACGTCAGCCGCCTCGATGGTGCCGTCGGGGGTGAAGTCCCGTCCGCACACCACGTCGGTCGCGTGTCGACCCGGCTCGTTCGCCCCGGTCAGCCAGGCTGACCCGGCCACCACCCGAGGATCGACCAGGTAACGGATGCCCAGCTTGTCGAGCAGTTGCGGCCCGATGTAGCCGCGTACCAGTTCCGGATGGTCGGCCCACTCCTCGAAGACGGTCACCTGTGCCGGGTGCAGTGCGGCACCGACCCGCTTCAGGTCGACCTCCCGGTCACCGGGCAGGCCGATCACCAGCGGCTCGGCCCGGTCGGCACCCGGCTGGCGGACGGTCAGCACGACGTTCTTCAGGGTGTCGGCGGCCGTCCAGGTGTCCCGGCCACCCAGCCGGCGGGCATTCGCCAGCTCCACCAGGCTGGCGATCGTCGGGGTTTCCGGGGTGTCGTGCACCTCGACGGCCGGCCACGTCGCCGGGTCGCCGTCCGTCGGCGCACGGGTGAGCACCGCCTCGGTGTTGGCCGCGTAGTCGCAGGAGGTGCAGCCGACGAAGGTGTCCTCACCGACCGGCGTCGCGGCCAGGAACTCCTCCGACGCGGAGCCGCCCATCGCACCGGACATCGCGTGCACCACCGTGTAGTCCAGACCCAGCCGGTCGAAGATCCGCTGGTACGCCGCGCGGTGCCGGGCGTACGCCTCTCGCAGCCCCGCCTCGTCCAGGTCGAAGGAGTACGCGTCCTTCATCAGGAACTCGCGGCCGCGCAGCAGCCCGGCACGCGGGCGCGCCTCGTCGCGGAACTTCGTCTGCACCTGAAACAGCGTCACCGGGAAGTCCCGGTACGAGGTGAACAGGTCCTTGACCAGCAGCGCTGCCATTTCCTCGTGGGTGGGCGCCAACAGGTGCTCGGCACCGCGCCGGTCGGCGAGGGTGAAGATGTCGTCGCCGTACTCCGCCCACCGGCCACTCGTGCGGTACGGCTCGGCGGGCAGCAGCGCCGGGAAGTGCACCTCCTGGTCGCCGATCGCGATCAGCTCGGCGCGTACCACCTCGGTGATCCGATCCAGCACCAGCTTGCCCAGCGGCAGCCAGGTGTAGCCGCCCGGTGCGGCACGACGGATGTAGCCGGCGCGCAGCAGCAGCCGGTGGCTCGGCACCTCCGCGTCGGCCGGGTCCTCGCGCAGGGTCCGCAGCAACAGGGTCGACATGCGTAGCAGCATGGGCCGAAGCGTAGAGCCGCGCCGACCAGCCCGGCGACCCTATTCGTCGCGACGCTGGCCGCATGACCTCCGACACGTCGTGGTTTCGGGGCGACACCGGGCGTTCCAGCGGTGACAGACTGGTCGCCGCAGGCAACTGGTGGGGTGAGGGAGGCGCGGGTGCGCTGGCGCAGTTTTGTCGCGGTCGGGGACAGCTTCACCGAGGGTATGGACGACGCGTACCCGGACGGCACCTACCGTGGCTGGGCGGACCTGGTAGCGACCCGACTCGCCGCCGAGGCAGGCCCCGACTTCCGGTACGCGAACCTGGCCATCCGGGGCCGGCTCTTCCCCGGCGTGGTCGCCGAGCAGGTGCCCTCCGCGGTGGCGATGAAGCCCGACCTCATCAGCTTCGCGGCCGGTGGCAACGACGTGCTGCGGCGCACCTTCGACCCGGACACGCTTGTCGCCCGCTTCGACGAGGTGGTCCGGCAACTGCGCTCGGGCGGCGCGGACGTGCTCCTCTTCCGGTTCGCGGACGTGATGGCCCGACTGCCCGGCCAACGCCTCGTCGCCCCCCGGGTGCAGCTGCTCAACCAGGCGGTCGGTGAGACCGCCGAGCGGCACGGCGCGATCATGGTCGACCTGTACGCCGACGACACGTTCCTCAATCCGATGCTCTGGAGCACCGACCGGTTGCACCTCTCCCCGGCCGGCCACCGGCGGGTAGCCGGGCAGGTGTTGAACGCTCTCGGGGTTGGTTGCGACGAGGAGTGGTTGATGGTTCCGCCGCACCCGGCGCCGTCGCCGTGGCTGGCCGCCCGCGCCGCCGACGTGCGGTGGGCCGGTCAATACCTCGCCCCCTGGGTGAAGCGGCGGTTGACCGGTCGGTCGTCCGGCGACACGGTGACGGCGAAGCGCCCCCACCTCGGGCCGCTCGTCGACTGAGCGTTCACGTCCCTGGACGCCCCCTGATCAGGTCCACTCGTTGGGACGACATCGACCGCCGGGAACGCCGCAGCGCTGCGCAGCCGCGTGCGAGCAGGCCCGCCGGCGTCGCGGCCAGCGGTCGGCCCCTGACGTACTGGTTGTTCCGGAGCTTCGCCCTCGATGCAGGGCGAGAGCTGCCACCTTGCTCCGTGTTGCTGGCGCCAGGATGGTGCTACCGGAGTACGCTGATCGGTATGACCACGGTGAAAAAGCTGTCGATCTCCGTCCCTCAGGATGTAGCTGAGACGCTGGAGCAGCAGGGCCCGGGCAAGGCGAGCGCCTACGTGACCGGGGCCGTGCGCGCCCAGAGGGCATGGGAGCAGTTCCGTGACGAGCAGGCTCGCCGCGGGGTGACGCTGACCTCGGAGGGCATGGCCGCCGCCCGCGCGCGCCGGTACGCGGTGCAGGCTGAGTGGCCTGCGGAGCGATTCGCGGCGGTCCGCGAGCGGGTCCGCCAGCACATGGAGCAGGAGCAGGCCGGCGGGGACCAGTCGGCGCCGGCCGCGTGAACCCCGAGGACGAGCTGCCCCCGGTCACGCTCGTGCTGGATCGCTCGGCGCTGCTGGCGTACGTGGCGGCGTCGATCCACGCCGTGGAGCCGGTAGGTGAGGTCATCACCGACCGGCAGCGCTTCGGCGTCACCGCCGTCACCGTGGCCGAGGCCTTGAAGCTGGTGACCGAATCGAAGGACCGGGCGGACCTCCACACGCTGCTGGCGATGGATGCCTGCGCGGTGCTGCCCACGTGGGGCGAGGACTGGTTGGGGCTGTCGTACTGGTTGGGGGTGACCAGTCGGGTCGACCTGGCCACGACGGTGCTGGCATCGCTGGAGCACGGGGCGCAAATTCTGACCGGGGAGGGTCATCGCTACGGCGAGGGCCTGGCGATCAACTACATGCCGAATCAGTGACCGGGCGACCTGGCTGAATCAGCGGCGTGACCTTGCTGGCCGGCGGCCGGGACAGAACGCCGACACTGCAGAGGTGCCGGGCCGATAGACAGCGCGTTGGCGGAGCAGGTCGTTGAGCAAGGTATTCGGGGACTAAATCGAGGGTTTCCTGCCTCACCGCGGCTCGACGGCGCCTGCCTGGTGACCGTGGTCGCCGGTCGGATCGTCCACCGCCGCGCCTGAACAGGTCGGAAGGCTCCACTGTGCAGGGCACCGAGCAAATCGGGGTCGCCCGATGTCCGCCGTCCTCGATAGCATCCGCTGCCCTGCTGATCGGAAGGCGGGGACATCGGGGAAAGGTGGATGAGGGATGACCCTCAGACCTGGCACGACGACATCCGCAGGACCGCTCCGGGCCCTGCTGGCCACCGGGCTTTCCGTGGCGGTGGCTGCCGGGACGCTCACGCTCACGGCCGCGCCGGCCGCGGCGAACGACCTGCGGTACGCGCTCTCCGACGGCGACAACCAGCCGCCGGGTGTGCCGACCGAGCTGCACACCTCCGGCCAGCCGTGCACGACGGCGGAGCCGTACCAGTTGTGGCAGAACGACGACCTGGCGCTCTCCGCAGTGCTGCACGACGCGGACATCGACGAGAACGGTGGCACCGACCGGTTGACCACCACCTTCGCGCTCTGGCCGGTCGACGAGCCGACGGCCCGGATCGAGCGGTTCGGGGTCAACGGTCGGGACGGCGAGCGGGAGAGCGGCCTGGTCGAACGGGAACTGCTGACCCACGACCGGGTGTACGCGTGGCAGGTCCAGGCGGCGGACAGTTGGACGACCGGTGGGTGGAGCGGCCTCTGCTATCTCCGGACCGACTTCGAGGGCCCGGCGGTCGCGCCGGTCGTCTCCTCCACCGACTTCCCTGCCGAGGGCTGGCACCCGGCGCTGCCGGGCCAGTTCACCTTCGACGCCGCGGCGACGCCGGACGCGGTCGGCTTCCGCTACGAGCTGCTCGGCCAGGGCGTCCAGACGGTGTCGGCGGACCGGCCCGGCGGCTCGGCCACTGTCACGCTCCACCCGAATGCCGGCCCCTGCACCCTCGTGGTCTGGAGCCTCGACGCGGCCGGGAACAGGTCGCCCGAGGCGCGGTACGAATTCCGGGCCAGCGACGTCGCGCCGATCATCACCGGCAGGCTCACCGAGATCGGCGTGCCGACCACGTTCACCGTGCAGCCGCAGATGGCCGGGGTGGTCAGCTACCGGTTCCAGTTGGACGGCGACCCGGAGCAGACGGTGGAGGCGGCGGCCGAGGGCACCGCCACGCTCACCGTCACCGCGACCCGGGGCGGCTCCCGGACGCTCTCGGTGACCAGCGTGACCGCCGACGGCGTGACCGCGACCGCGGCGAGTACCTTCCGGCTGACCACCGCCCCGAAGATAACCGCGACGGTCTATCAGCAGGGCGGCACCAGTGGGGGGCCGGGCGTGCCCGGGGTCTTCACCTTCACCCCGCGCCAGCCTGGAGTGGTCAGCTACCGCTATCGCTTCGGCGCGGTGACCAGCACCGTGGCCGCGGCGGCCGACGGCACCGCGTCGGTGACCTGGGCGCCGACGAGGGCGGGTCTGACCTCGCTCACCGTCTGGAGCATCGACGGGAGCGGCACCCAGTCGGACGCGGCGTCCTTCACCTTCTTCGTCGGCAACCTGCCGCCGAGCAGCTAGCGGCTGCTGCCCCGGCTCGAGCGACCCGGCGGGCGGCTCAGCCGGCGATCAGTGATCCACCGACCGGCCGATCGGCCCACCATCCTGTGCGGGGGTGGTGGGCCGGTCCCGTTACAGCGATCGTTGACCCCGATCCGGCGTACCTTGGGGATCATGTCTGTGCCGAACGATCCCGATCCCCGCCTCCAGTCGTACGCGGACCCGCAGCGGCTGGTCACCACCGAGTGGCTGGCCGAGCATCTGGGCGACGAGGGTCTCGTCGTCGTCGAGTCCGACGAGGATGTGCTGCTCTACGAGTCCGGTCACATTCCCGGTGCCGTCAAGATCGACTGGCACCTGGAGTTGAACGATCAGGTGACCCGGGACTACCTGGACGCCACGAGCTTCGCGGAGATGTGTGCCGCGAAGGGCATCGGCCGGGGCGACACTGTCGTCTTCTACGGCGACAACTTCAACTGGTGGGCCGCGTACGCCCTCTGGGTCTTCTCGCTCTTCGGCCACGCCGATGTGCGACTGCTCGACGGCGGCCGGCAGAAGTGGATCGCCGAGGGGCGCGAGGTGACCCGCGACAAGCCGGCCCGCCCGCGCGCCGACTACCCGGTGCCGCTCCGCGACGACGCACCGCTGCGGGCCTTCCGTGAGCAGGTCATGGCGCACATCGCGTCCGGCCGGCCACTGGTCGACGTCCGGTCGCCGGGTGAGTACACCGGCGAGATGCTGCACATGCCGGACTACCCGCAGGAGGGCGCGCTGCGCGGCGGGCACATCCCGGGCGCGGTCAGCAAGCCGTGGAAGTCCGCCGCCAACGAGGACGGCACGTTCAAGTCCGCCGACGAGCTGAAGGCGATCTACGCCGACCAGCTCGGGCTGAGCCCCGACGATGACGTGATCGCGTACTGCCGGATCGGCGAGCGGTCCAGTCACACCTGGTTCGTGCTGCGGCACCTGCTGGGCTACCCGCAGGTGCGCAACTACGACGGCTCGTGGACCGAGTGGGGCAACCTGGTTCGGGCGCCCGTGGTCAAGGGCGACCAGCCCGGTGGTCTGGCCGTCTGAGCGGCACGACCGTCCCCGCGTGACAGCGAACGTCGCGCGGGGACGGTGCTTTTCAGCCAGCTAGCGCGATCACGCCGCGCAGGTTGCGGACGATCCCGGTGATCTCGCCGGTCTCCGGATGCCAGCGGGCCAGGGCGGCCGGTTCCAGTCGGAGCAGCACCGCGCCCGTGTTGTCCCAACCCAGCACCTCGCAGCAGCCCTTGGCGCGATCCCGGCCCAGGTCGAGCAGGTGGAGCACGGCGCCGGTCCGCGCGTCGAGCACGGCCGCCCCCTCGGCGCCGTTGATCTCGCTGCTGGTGATCCAGGCTGCTCGGGCCAGCCGCTCGCCGTGCAGCCAGCCCCGGCCGTAGAACTCGTTGACCTGGTAGGGCGAGGGCAGCGCCGAGGCGTTGAACGGCTGTTCGGAACGGATCTCACCCTCCCGGGCGGTCCGGCTGCGTAGCTTCAGGTTGGTCCCCTCGCCGTACATGTCGATCAACGGTGCCTCGCGGCCGGCGGCCGGATCGGGTGCGATCAACTCCCAGGTCGACACGTCGATCGGGCTGGCCGCCCCGGTGACCCGGTCCACCGCGTACGTCCGGTCCTCACCGCCGACCAGCACCCGGTCGTGCGCCCACACCACCTGCTCCAGGTAGCCGTCGAGCGGGATCCGGCGGACGGCCGTCGTGCTGAGGTCGATCATGACCAGCTCTTTGGTCTGCGCGAACGCGGCCGACCGGCCGTCCGGCGACAGCACCCCCGGCTTCAGCGCGGGCGCCTCGTTGCCGCTCACGTCCCGGGTCGGTGCCAGCGTCACCACGTCGAGGCTGCGCACCACGCCGTCGTTGCCGAGCACCCGGACCGGGCCGTTCGCGCGGTTCTCCTCATCCAGCGGCTGGAACAGCGCCAGTGCCCGCTGGACCGGTCGCTCGGAGAGCAGCACTGTCGCCGGATCGCCGAGCCGGGCCAACGGATCGGGCGGGAAGGTCAGCTCGGCGGGCGGTCGCTGCACCGGACCCGCGTGGGAGGGGTCGACGGTCGGGGTCACCGTCGGCCCGACCGGGGGGACCGGCGCGGGATCGGCGGGTGGTCGCAGCGCCGCCACCGTGCCGCCGCCGACCAGGAGCACGGCCAGGGCGACCACCGCGACGGCCCGCCGGGTACGCCGGGTGCGTCGCGCCCGCTCCCACCCGGCGACGGCGGGCTGGCTGGGTAGCACGTCCTCGACGCTGACGGTCAGCAGTCGGCGCAGCTCCTGCTCGTTCACGGGTTCACCTCCAGACCGCTGGCCAGATCGGCCGAGCCTCGGCTCGATCGGGCATCGCGGGCGAGGTCCGGGGCGACCTCGCGGAGTCGGCGCAGCGCGGCGTGACACTGGCTCTTCACAGTGCCGACGGTCACCCCCAGCGCCTCGGCGGTGGCGACCTCGGTCAGGTCCTCGTAGTAGCGCAACACCAGCACGGCCCGCTGCCGTGGGGGCAGCAGGCCGAGCGCGTCGTGCATCGTCAGCCGTAACGCGCCGTCACGGTCGTGGGCGACCTGGTCCGGCGGGGTGGCGCTGAGCCATTCCCGCCGCCGACGACGCCACCACGACACCGAGTCCCGGTAGAGGATGGCCCGCACGTACGCGGAGGGGTCGCCGTTGCGGACCGAGGACCAGCGCAGCGCCAGCTTCAGCAGCGCGTCCTGGAGGAGGTCCTCGGCCTGATGCTGGTTGCCGCAGATCAGGTAGGCCGCGCGGAGCAGTCGGTGCTGGTGGTTCTCCACGAAGGCGAGGTAGCCGTCGCGTCCGTCGTCGCTCGTCGGCACCATCCGCCCCCTCCCGGCCGTCGCGCTGTACGCGTCATCTGGCAGACGCACGGGAGGTGGGAAAAGGTTGGGTCAGCTCGGTGGCGTTCCGGTCAGATAGTGCTGGAGGGTCGGCGCGACCCAGCAGACCAGCTCCTCCGGCGTGGTGTCCACCATGGGCGACAGCCGGACGATGTATCGGGTGAAGGCGAGGCCGAGGACCTGACTGGCCACCAGGCCGGCCCGGCGCGCGGTGAGCGTCGGGTCGGTGCCGAACCTGGCCACGGCGGCGGTGAGCTGGTCGGCGAAGATGCCGCGCATGCGCTCGGCCGCGCCGGGATTGGTGCTGGCGGCCCGCAGTAACGCCACCAGGGTCTCGTCGCCCTCCCAGCGGGCGAGGAAATGCCGGACCAGCACCTCGCCGAGGCGATCGGGCGGCACCGAGGTCAGGTCGGGCAGGCGTAGGTCGAACTCGGCCGCTGCCGCGAAGAGCCCCTCCTTGCTGCCGTAGTAGCGCATGACCATCGACGGGTCGATCTGGGCATCGGCGGCAATGGCGCGGATGGTGGCGCGCTCGTAGCCGTCCGCAGCGAAGCGTTCCCGGGCCGCTCGCAGGATCGCCGCCCGGGTGGCGTCGGAGCGGCGGGGCTGGGTCGACTGGGCGGACGGAACCATGCCAACGACCGTATGCCAACACTTGTTGACACGCAATCAGCAGGGTTCTAGCGTTGCCAACAAGTGTTTGCCAACATGTGTTGGCAACGGTCTTCTGGAGGTGGCCATGCTGCCCACGAGCACCGACGTCCTGGTGGTGGGCGCCGGCCCCACAGGTCTCGCCACCGCGTTGACGCTGGCCCGGCGCGGGGTCGAGGTGACAGTGCTGGACCGGTCGGCCGCGCCGCCGACAACCTCCCGCGCCGCCGTCGTGCACGCGTACACCCTGGAGGTGCTGGACCGGATCGGTGCCGCGGCGCCGCTGATCGCCCAGGCGGTGCGGACGCCGCGCTTCACCGTGCGCGACCGGGACCGGGTGCTCCTGTCGGTGCCGTTCCACGAACTGCCGTCCCGCTTCCCCTACGCGCTGCTGGTCTCCCAGGCGGTCACCGAGGCCGTGCTCACCGAGAAGTTGACCGAACTCGGTGTCCAGATAAGACGGTCGCGCCAGCTCACCGGGCTGAGCCGCGCCGGAGACGGCCTGCTCGCGCAGGTCGACGGGGAGGCGCTGCGCGCCCGGTTCGTGGTCGGCGCGGACGGCCTGCACAGCACCGTCCGGCAGTTGGCCGGCATCGGCTTCACTGGGAGCACCGACGAGGAGTCCTTCGTCCTCGCCGACGTGCGGGTGCGCAGCGTGCTGCCCCGCGACGAGGCGGCTCTCTTCCTCGCCCGCCCCGGGCCGCTGGTCTGGGCGCCACTCCCCGGCGGGGTGGTCCGGTTGGTCGCTGCCGTGGAGAACGCCCCGGCCGAACCGGACGCGGCCTACCTGCAAGCGCTGCTCGACGAGCGCGGCCCAGCGCGACGACCCGACCGGTTGACCGACGTGGTCTGGGGCTCCCGTTTCCGGGTGCACCACCGGATCGCCGACACCTTCCGAGCCGGGCCGGTGCTGCTGGCCGGCGACGCCGGGCACGTGCACAGCCCGGCCGGTGGGCAGGGCATGAACCTCGGCATCTGCGACGCGGTCGCGCTCGGCACCGCCGTCGCGGACGTGCTCGACGGTGGCCCGGAGACGCTGCTCGACGACTACAACACCCGGCAACGGCCGATGGCCGAGGACGTGATGAGCTTCGCCGCCGGGCTGACCAGGTTGGCCGGCACCTCCCCCGCCGGTCGGCCCGCTCGAGACGTGCTGCTCCGGCTGCTCGGTGCCGTCCCACCGGCCCGTCGGCGGATCGCGCTGCGCCTGTCCGGGCTGTCCCACCGGGAGCGAACGCCCAGCTAGACCGCGCCGCTGCGGCTCAGCACGCCGGGCGCGGCCGGCCGCAGTGCCCGCCATGCCACGAGCGTGACCAACGCGAACGTGCCCGCCGCCGCGCCCGTCACCGGCACCGTGCCGTACGCCGCGGCGGCCAGCCCGGCGAGCGCCGCCCCGAGCGGCGCGGTGAGCAGACCGACCATCCGCTGGGCCGCACCGACCCGGCCGAGCAGCTCGCTCGGCACGTGCCGCTGCCCGTACGACGCGCAGAGGCTGTTCCACACCACGGTGCCGGCGGCGAAGACGGCCAGCGCGATCCCACCCGCCACCGGATGCCGGGCCAGCGCGAAGCCGGTCAGCGCCACGGTCTCCACGGCCAGCACCACCCGTAGCGCCGGCACCGTGCCGAGCCAGGTGGCCAGCCGCCCCGCCCCGAGCGCCCCGGCCACGCCCCCGACGATGGCGGCGGCGGCGAACAGCCCGTACCCGGCCGGCGGCACCCGCAGCACGTCCAGCGCGTAGAGCACCAGCACCGCCATGATTCCGCTGATCGCCAGGTTGCTCGCGGCGGCGAGCACTGTGACCCGCCACAGAGTCCGGTGCGCCCGCAGCCAGCGCAGTCCTTCGACGATCTCGCTCCACACCGAGCCGCGCCGCCGGGCCGCCCCCGGACTGATGGCGGGAGCCGGATTGAGGGCCAGCACCAGCAGGGCGGCCGCCGCGAAGGTGACGGCGTCGAGGGCGAACGGGAGGGCCGGGGCGACAGCGAACAGGACACCGGCGGCGGGCGCCCCGAGGAAGCCACCGGCCACTGCGGACCCCGCCTGGAGCCGGCCGTTCGCCCGGGGCAGCGCGTCCGGCGGCACCAGCGCCGGGAGCAGCGCGAACGAGGCGGAGTCGAAGAGGGTGCCCAACGCGGCGAGCAGAAACGCCGCCACCAGCAACACCACGACGCTGACCCGGTTGAGCGCGACCACCACGGCCAGCGCCGCCACCACGGCCGCGCGTACCCCGTCGACCACTGCCATCGTCCGCCGCCGGTCCCAACGGTCCGCGTACACGCCGCCGAGCAGGCCGAAGAGCAGCGGCGGCAACTGTCCGGCCACTGTGACCGCCGCGATGACCCGAGGATCGCGGGTCACGGTCGCGGCCAGCAGGGCCAGCGCAGGGGTACGCAGCGCGTCCCCGAACCGCGACGAGACGGCGGCGGACCACAGCAGTCGGAAGTCCCGGCCCAGAGCGGAGGAAGTCATGCCGGCGACCGTGCCGGTTCGACCGGGTCGAGGGTCAAGTCGCTGCCAAAAGGGGGACCGCGCCTGTCGGTGATCATGGGTACGGTGGGCGCCGGCATCGGGACCGGGGAGAAATCAGGCGTGGATCACACTTTCCAGGTCGACCTGCGTGGCGTGGTTGATCTGCTCAGTCATCACCTCTACGGCAGCCCGCGGGTCTACGTCCGCGAGCTGCTCCAGAACGCGGTGGACGCGATCACCGCCCGGCGCAGGGTCGAGCCGGACGCGCCGGCGCTGGTCCGCATCGAACCCCCGGACAGCACCGGCGACGGCACGCTACGGGTGCACGACACCGGCATCGGCCTGACCGAGGCGCAGGTGCACGAGCTGTTGGCCACCATCGGTCGCAGCTCGAAGCGCGACGAGCTGGGCTTCTCCCGGCACGAATTCCTCGGTCAGTTCGGCATCGGACTGCTCTCCTGCTTCCTGGTGGCCGACGAGATCCAGGTGCTCACCCGGCACGGCGACAACCCCACGGTGCGCTGGACCGGGTACGCCGACGGCCGTTACGCGGTGACGGTGGCCCCGCCGGAGGCCGCCCGCGCCGAGCCGGGCACCACCGTCACGCTGGTGCCCCGCCGCGACGCGGACCAGTGGTTCACCACCCCGACCGTCACCGACCTGGCCCGGCTCTTCGGTGCGCTGCTGCCGGTCACCGTCCGCGTCGGCGACGTCGTCACCACCACCGGGGAACCGCCCTGGCCGACCACGGCGGGTGCGCCGCTGGACCGCGCGGCGTTGATCCGGTACGCCCGGGAAACCCTCGGCGTGGACCCGTTCGACGTACTGCCGCTGGCCGTGCCGGAGGCCGGGCTGACCGGCGTCGCCGTCATCCTGTCGACCCCGGTGAACCCGGCGGCGCGGGCCGGGCACCGCGTCTACCTCAAGCGGATGCTGCTCACCGAGAACGCCGACGGGCTGCTGCCGGAGTGGGCGTTCTTCGCGCACTGCGTGGTGGACGCGACCGAACTGCGCCCGACCGCCAGCCGGGAGGCCCTCTACGAGGACACCCTGCTGACCGCGACCCGGGAGGCCCTCGGCGACCAGGTACGCGGCTGGCTGGTCCGGCTGGCGCGGCACGACCCGCACCGGCTGGCCGAGTTCCTCCAGGTGCACCACCTCGGCGTGAAGGCACTGGCGCTGCACGACGACGAGATGCTCCGGCTGGTCGACAGGTGGTGGCCGATGGACACCAACGTCGGCACGCTCACCCTCGCCGAGTTCCGCGAACGCTACGGCGTGGTCCGCTACGCGGCGAGCCTCGACGAGTTCCGTCAGCTCGCCGCGGTGGCCGCCGCGCAGGACCTGGCGGTGGTCAACGCCGGCTACACGTACCGAGCTGATCGAGCGGCTGCCGGCGGTGGATCGCTCGGTGCTGATCGAGCGGTTGGAGCCGAGCGACCTCACCACCCGGTTCGACGCGCTCGACCCGCAGGTGGAGTTGGCGCTGCGACCGTTCCTCGCGGCGGCGCAGCGGGCCGTCGAGCGTTCCGGCTGCGAGGTGATCATCCGGGCGTACGACCCGGTGTCGCTGCCCGCGCTCTACCTGGTCAGCCGGTCGGCTGCGTTCAACGACCAGCTCGCGGCCAGCCGGGACCGGGCCGACGAGCTGTGGGGTGGGGTGCTCGACGCGCTCGCCGCCACCGCCCCGCCGGACCGTCCGCAGTTGGTGCTCAACCACCGCAACCCGCTGGTACGACGGGTTTCCCTGCTGAGCGACCCGGAGCTGATCGGTCTCGCCATCGAGGCGCTGTACGGGCAGGCGTTGCTGCTCGGCCACCATCCGATCCGCGCGGCCGACGCCGCGCTGCTGAACGATTCCTTCCTCGGCCTGCTCGGCCGGGCTGTTCCGGGACGGGAGTGAGCATGAGTGACGAGGATCTGTGGCGGGTGCTGCACGGCATCGCCGACATGCCGTACGGGGCGGGGCAGATCGCCGCGCTGGAGCAGCTGCTGCGCCGGGTGGACGCCGCCGACGACAGACACCTCGCGTTCGTCACCCGGATGCAGGCCACCACCGGCTACATCTACGGCGGTGAGCCGGCGAAGTCCTTCGTGACCTTCTCCTGGTGCCTCTCCGAGTTCGACCGGGACCCGCAGCCCTACCATCAGCGCCACCTGCACCAGTTGCTGTGGCACTTCAAGTACATGGTGTCCGGCCTGCTGAAGTTCCCCGAGGTGCCGTTGGACCGCACGTACGCGGTGCTGGACGACATGGAGCGGCGCTACCGGGCCGGCGGGCACAGCCTGCAGACCGTGCACAAGCACCGGTTCCGGGTCGCCGAGCACGTGGGTGACGCCGAGGCCGCCGCGCACTGGTACCGGCTCTGGCAGACCACCCCGCGTGACGAACTCTCCGACTGCGCCGGCTGTGATCCGACGAGCCAGGTGGGCTACCTCGCCGACACCGGGCGGGACGCCGAGGCGGTGGCGCTGGCCGAGCCGGTGCTGGCCGGTCGGCTCACCTGCACCGAACAGCCGCAGGCGATCCTCACCGCGCTGCTGCTGCCGTACCTGCGCACCGGGCGGGGTGACCAGGCGCGGGACGCACACCGGGAGGCGTACCGCCGGCTGCGCGGCAACCTCGCGGACCTGTGGGACATCGGGGACCACATCGAGTTCTGCACGCTCACCGGCAACGAGGCACGGGCGGTCGAGCTGGTCGAGCGGCACCTGGACTGGCTGGACCGGGCGCCGTCGCCGGCCGCCGCGATGCATTTCGCGGCGGCCTCCGCGGCCGCGCTGCGCCAGGTCGGCACGTCGGTCGTCTACCGCCGGGCCGCCGACGGCCGGCCGGCCGCCGAGGTGTCGGCGGCGACGTTGGCGGACGAGCTGGCCGAGACCGCGACCGGTCTGGCCGCCCGCTTCGACGCTCGTAACGGCACCACCCACCAGTCGGAGTGGATCGCCCGTCGGCTGGCCGTGCGGGCCAGCGGTGAGCATGTGCCGCTGTCGGCGAGCGTCCGCCGCCGCCCGAACCGCCCGACCGGGGACGAGCCGATCGTCGGGCCGGGCACACCAGCGTCGTCCGCCGACCGGGCCGAGCGGGTGCGAACGGACAAGACGGAACGGTCTGCGGTGACCCTGCCTGACGACGCCGGCCCGGACGATCTGCTGGACCTCGCCGAGCAGAGCTGGGGCCGGCACGACCGGGCCACCTTCCGGGCGGCGCTGATCGCCTTCGACGACCGGTTCGGCTCCGCCGAGCTGCCCGCGCGCACGTCCGCACACCGGCTGGCGCTGCGCGCGTCGGAGCGCGGCGACGAGGACGACATCGAGGGTGCGATCACGCTGAATCGGGCGGCGTTGGAGCTGTACCGGGAGGCGGGCGACGAGGTGGCCGGCCAGACGGTCGCCGGGCGGCTCGGTGTGCTGTTGACCCGGTCCGACGAGGACGGCGAGGAGGGGCTGCGGCTGGTCAGCGAGGCGGCCGAGGTCCTCGACCGGCTCGGCGACGCCCGGCAGCGGGCGGCCGGACACCACCGGGTGGCGTTGGCGCTGCTGCACCGCGAGCGTTGGGTGGACGCGCTCGCCGCACTCGACGGAATACCGGCCGACGCGGGCGACGACCGGCACCTGGCGGCCCGGATCGCGCTGCACCGGGGGCACCTGCTGGAGCAGTTGGACCGCGTCGACGAGGCCCGCGCCGCCGTCGACGAGGCGCGCCGGATCGGCCGGGAGTTGGGCGTCGGCGAGGTGGTCACGGGTGCCTGCCTGGCGTACGCGCGGCTGGTCGACGATCCGGCGGACGCCGTGGCCGCCTGCGACGAGGCGTTGGAGTCGGCACCGGCGGACGCGGAACTGCCGGTCCGGGTCGCCCGCGCCCGGGCGTTGTTGTCGGCCGGCCGGGCCGTCGACGCGGTGGACGACTTCGTCGAGGCGGTGACGCTGTGCGTGGAGCGGGGCGCCGAGGGGGACGCGTTCCTGCGGTGGGAGCTGGCGAACGCGTACCGGATGGTGGGCCGGCTCGCCGAGGCCGCCGAGGTGGCCGAGGAGGCCGTGCTCGGTCTGGACCGGCTGGGCGCCCAGGCGGAGGCCGACCGCTGCCGGCATCTGCTGGCCGGCGTCTACGCGGGGCTCGGTGAGACCGACCCGGCGTTGGCGTTGCTGGCGCAGTTGGCCAGCAACCTGGATGGACCGGACAACCTTCCGTACCGGGCGCAGGTGCTGGAGGAGGCCGGCGGGGTCCTCTACGACGCCGACCGGGACGCGGCGGCGGGCGAGCGGTTCGCCGCCGCGGCTGAGGCGTACCGGCTCGGTGACCTGCCGCTGGACGAGCTGCGCGCCCGTCGGCGGGAGGCGTACGCCTGGTTCTGGGCCGACGACCGGGATGCGGCGTTGCGCGCCGTCGAGGTGGTGGACGGGTTGGCGGCGAAGCTGGCCGGGCAGGACGAACCGGCGGTGCTGTACGAGCTGGCGATGGCGGCCGAGGCCGGGGCGCGGGTGCTCACCCGGGAGGATCGACTGGACGAGGCGTTGGGCCGGCTTACCGGGGTGCCGGACCGGTTGCGGTCGATCGAGGCGTTCGGTGAGGCCGCCCAGGTGGAGGCCCTCATCGGTGAGCTGCTGCTGCGTCTGGAACGGCCGGCCGAGGCGGAGCCGCTGCTGCGCCGCGTACTCGGTGGGCTGCCGGCCGGATCGCGGCAGGTCCGCCAGACGGCCTGGCTGCTGGCTCGGGTGCTTGATCTGCTCGATCGGCCCACGGAGGCGGCCGCGCTGCGCACGGAGCACGACCTGGACCAGGACGACTGATCCGGGCTGGCCGCCCCTGGCCGGGTCAGGGGCGGCCGGACCCGGAGTGGGCGGAACTGACCGGTAACCATCGCGGGCATCTTGCGGTCTAGGCTTGCCCGGTGACGGTGGAGCAGCAGGCACGGGGTGCGGCGGGTGCGGGCCGGCGCAGGTCCCGCAAGGACGAGATTCTGGAGATCGCGGTAGGTCTGTTCGCGGCGCGTGGCTATCACGGCGTCTCGATGGACGACATCGGCGCGGCCGCCGGGGTCACCGGTCCGGCGCTCTATCACCACTTCGCCGGCAAGGAGGCGATGCTGGCCGCCGCGCTGATCCCGGTCAGCGAGGGGCTGCTGGCCGGCGGGCGGGAACGCGCCGCCGGGCACCCGGACGACCCGCGCGGCGTGCTGGAGTCGCTGATCGACTTTCACGTCGAGTTCGCGCTGGCCAACCCGGCGGTGATCGCGTTGCACCTGCACGAGCTGGACCGCCTGCCGGAGGAGCCGCGCCGGCGGATCCGCCGCCTGCAGCGGATGTACGTCGAGGAGTGGGTGACTGTCCTCACCGCCCTGCACCCGGGGATGCCCGACGGTGAGGCGCGGGTGTTGGCGCACGCCGCGTTCGGCCTGATGAACTCCACCCCGTTCCTCGGTGGCGAGGTGGACCGGCGACGCCGCGCCGAGCTGCTGCGCGGAGCGACCCTGGCCGCGCTGCTCGCCTGAGCCCCGGCTCGTCAGGAGTGGGCCGGTCATGATTCCCTGGCATCGTCCCAACATCCGGACGCCGGGAGGAAACATGATCGAGTCACTGCTGGTCGCCAATCGGGGCGAGATCGCCCGCCGGATCATCCGGACCGCCAAGCGGTTGGGCATCCGCGCGATCGCGGTGTACTCGGAGGCCGACGCCGATCTGCCCTTCGTCGCCGAGGCCGACGAGGCGGTCCTGATCGGCCCACCGAACCCGGCGCAGAGCTACCGCAACGCCGAGGCGATCCTCGCCGCCGCGAAGGCGACCGGCGCCCAGGCCATCCACCCCGGCTACGGGTTCCTGTCGGAGAACGCCGACTTCGCCCGTACCGTCGAGGCCAGCGGACTGATCTGGGTCGGACCCGGCGCGGACGCGATCAGCGCGATGGGCGACAAGATCAATGCTCGGAACCTGATGGCGGCGGCCGGCGTGCCGGTCGCGCCCGGCACCACCGACCCGGCCGCCGACCTGGACGCGGCGGTGACGGCCGCCGCCGAGATCGGTTACCCGGTGATGGTCAAGGCCGCCGCCGGCGGTGGCGGCATGGGCATGGGCGTGGCCGTCGACGAGGCCGCGCTGCGCACCGAGTACGACAAGGTGCGCGCGTTCGCCGAGCGGATGTTCGGCGACGGCTCGGTGTTGATCGAGCGGTACTTTCCCCGGGTACGGCACGTCGAGGTGCAGATCCTCGGGCTGGCCGACGGCCGGGTGGTGGCGCTCGGCGAGCGGGAGTGCTCGGTGCAGCGGCGCAACCAGAAGCTGGTCGAGGAGTCCCCGTCGCCGGCGGTCGCACCGCAGTTGCGGTCCCGTCTCCTGGCAGCGGCGGTACGCGCCGGCGAGGCGGTCGACTACCGCAACGCGGGCACGGTGGAATGTCTGCTCGACCCTACTTCCGGTGACTTCTTCTTCCTGGAGATGAACACGCGCCTTCAGGTGGAGCACCCGGTGACCGAGTACGTCTACGGCGTCGACCTGGTCGAGGAGCAGTTGCGGGTGGCCGCCGGGCTGGCCCCGACGTTCGACCCGGACGCGCTCGCGCCGAGCGGGCACGCCATCGAGATGCGGATCAACGCCGAGGACCCGAAGCGGTTCCTGCCCGGCCCCGGCGTGATCAGGACGTGGGTGGAGCCGACCGGCGAGGGGGTCCGGGTGGACTCCGGCTACACCGGGGGCAACACGGTCACCCCGTTCTACGACAGCCTGCTGGCCAAGCTGATCGTCACCGGCGCGACCCGCGAAGAGGTGCTGGAGCGCGCGCGGAACGCGGTCGCGGCGTTCCAGATCGAGGGCCCGAAGAACAACGTCCCCTTCTTCGCCGAGCTGCTGGAGAACGAGGAGTTCCTGTCCGGCGCCTACGACACAGCGATCGTCACCCGCATGCGCTGACCCCACCGTTCCCGGTGATCAAGAGGTTTGCGTCATCCGTGGCCGGAATTCTGACGCAAACCTCTTGATCAACGTTGGCGCGGGGCCCGTCAGCGGTACCTGGGTAGGTTGTGCGGGTCGTCGACCTTGTGCCAGGGCTGGTCGGTCAGGTGGGGAGGCTCCCCTCGACTCTGCCCGGGTAGGCCGGGGAAGCCGGTGTCCAGCCGCGATGCCCGGTAGTGGCCCGGCGCCGAACCGCCGGCCCGGAAGTGTCGGGCGTTGGGTGCGCCGGTGGACGGATCGCGCTGTCTCGGTACGTTTTCCGACGTCGGGCCGGCGTCCAGGTGCCGAGCCGCGATGGCGGTCCGCAGCTCGCTGACCTCCACCATGCAGGCCACCAGTCGCTCCTTCAACTCGTCGACCTCCTGGCGCAGCGACCGTGCGGTAGCCGGATCGTCGAGCGTCCCGGTGCCATCCTCGGCCTCGGGGCGGTCTCCGGTCGGTGGTTTCTCGCCGCGGGCCAGCTCGTACAGCTCGGCGAAGTACGCCAGCCGCTGCCGTTGGAGCTCCTCCGGTACCGCGTGCTTCACCACCAGCATCACCGTCTGCCAGGGCGGCCCCTTGCTCTCGGCGGTGAAGTGCCGCGACAGCTTCTTGCGCAGCAGGCGGGACTGCTTTCTGGCCCGGCTGGCCCGGTCGGGACCGGAGGTCGGCGGGTGGATCCGGTCCGCCAGCCTCTGCCAGGTGTCGACCTGCCCGATCTCGGCCTCCACGGCTTCGCGGACCGCCAGCGTGTACGTCGCGACGGCGGGGTTGCGATAGCGCTGCGCGTGTTGCGCTTCGAGTTTCGATCGTGAGGCGAGTCGGCGTCTCTGGGTGGGTTCCTCTGCTCCGTTGCTCATGTCTCTCCTTTTTATCCCGGTGGTCATCTCGGTCCCCGCAATGGGCTGGTCATGTGGGTCCTTCCAAGAGCGCACATGACTCGGACCAGTATTTGTACCGCCTCCGATCAACAGAGCGGGTATTGCGGGCTGTGTCGCCAGTCAGATTCTGGCCGGGTTGCTGGCCGGGGCGCAGCCCTTGTGCCGGAAGCGTTCCGGCTCGGTCCTGGTTGGACTTTCGCTGCTCCATCGGTTTGGCCGGGGTGGCCGGTCGAGAACCCGGTCAGAAGATCGTCCGGTCCGCCGGATCGCGTCGTTGTCGTAGTCGATGGGAGACAACATTGTTCGTTGATCGCGGGATCAATCGTGGAAGTTCCACCGAACGACAATCCCACGACAATTGTCAACCGACGCTGGAGAGGAAGGCAGATGAACGGTAATTCGGTGCGACCGCCGAACACGGGACGACGTATTGTCCGAACTCTGCGGAAAATGTCGCTCAGCACCGAGGGTGCTGCCGTGCTGGCCCTGTTCGTGGGTCGGGAGGACGCCGCCGCGTGCGCCGGCGCCCTCTCGACCGCACTCCGATGCGCTGCGGAGCTCTTGGAAGGACCGTCGCAGCGCTGACCACCGGAGGCGTCCGGACGGTGGGGTCGAGCCGATGGCCGACCCCGCCGTCCCGCCGGATCCAACGTAGCCACCCGGCCGCCCGCAGTTCCATGGCGCTGCCGGTGATGGCATCCTTCTGGCCTGATTCATCCGCCGAAGGGTGGTCCGGCGCTGGCTGAAAGGGCCACCCCGACGGGCGGCCATCGCACATCGTGTCCGTACCACCCTCGACGCTGGCGGTTATGCGGGCCGGTGTCGCTACCGTTGCCCACCAGAGCAGACAGTGAGGTGACCCATGGCGGAACTGCCAGACTCCGTGTCGATCCGCGAAGTCGGACCGCGCGACGGGCTCCAGAACGAGGAGCCGATCCCGACCGACGCCAAGGTGCGGCTGCTCGACGCGCTCTCCGGCACCGGCGTACGCCGGATCGAGGCGGTGTCGTTCGTGCACCCGAAGGCGATCCCGCAGATGGCCGACGCCGACGAGGTGTGGCAGCGGGCCACGAAGGTCGACGGGGTGCGCTACTCGGCGCTGGTGCCGAACACTCGCGGCGCACAGCGGGCCCTGGCCGCCGGTTTCGCCGAGATCGAGGTGGTGGTGTCGGCCAGCGACACACACAACCGGCGCAACGTCAACCGCTCCACCGACGAGTCGCTGGACGACATCGCCGAGCTGATCGACCTGCTGCACGGCGCGTCCGCGCAGGTCGAGGTGATCGTGGCGACCAGCTTCGGATGCCCGTACGAGGGGGACGTCGACCCGTTGCGCGTCGCCGGCATCGTGGACCGGGTGGTCCGCGACGGCGCCGACCGGGTGGCGTTCGGCGACACGACCGGCATGGGCACGCCGCGCCGGGTCCGTGAGCTGCTGACCGCGGTACGCGACCGCAACGCGCACGTGCCGGTGCTGCTGCACTTCCACAACACCAGGGGTACGGCGCTGGCCAACCTGCTGACCGCGCTGGAGCTGGGGGTGACCGAGTTCGACGCCAGCGTCGGCGGCCTGGGCGGCTGCCCGTACGCGCCGGGGGCCAGCGGCAACCTGGCCACCGAGGAGGCGGTGCACATGCTGCACGACATGGGCATCGACACCGGCATCGACCTGGCGGCGCTGATCGAGGCGGCCGAGCTGGCCGAGGACCTGCTCGGCAAGACGCTGCCCTCCGGCGTGCTGCGGGCGGGCCCGCGTACGCGACTGACGCCGATGCCGAGCTGAAAACGCGCCGGAGGGGCCGGCGCGACGCCGGCCCCTCCCACGAACCAGTTCGGTCAGCCCACCGTGGTGAGCGCCGCCGGCCAGCTGTCGCGGAAGATGTCCGCGCTGCGGTCGGTGGCGCTGAACGTGCCGGCGAACAGGCTGCTCACCCGGTTCGCCTCGGCGGTGCTCGGGTACGGGTTGGTGCAGCTGGTGCCGGCGCTGCCGCCGGACATCAGGATCGCGCAGTTGCCGTTGTAGTTGTCCGGCAGGCCGAGGATGTGCCCGATCTCGTGGGTCATGATCCGCAGCGGGCTGTACTGCGCCGCCTGCTGGGTGTCGATGTAGACCCGGCCGTTGCCGAGGCTGGTCCGCACGGCGTAGGAGCCGCCGCCGGTGATCTGGTAGATCCGCAGGTTGGAGCCGCAGTTCGCGGTGAGCGTCAGGTTCGTGGTGGCGTTGTTCCAGATCGAGGCGGCCTGGTTGGCGGTGCCGGCGTAGGCGCCTGCCTGGCTGGTGTTGTAGCAGATGGTCATGGCGGCGGACGCGGGCGCGGGGTTGGCGACCGTGACGCCGAGGGTGGCAACTGCCGTCGCGACGAACGCGACAGCGAGCCGACTGAGTCGTGAGGTCATCGCTGACTCCTATCCGAGAGGGGTGCCAGGAGCCTAGCCGTAGAGATTAATAGATTTCAATGCCTCAATCGGAGGGGCGCTGATTGGTCGTGGGTCGCCGAGGGGCGCGCGAATGCGATAGCCTAACGATCGTTCAGGTCAACACGGGCGAGGGAGTCAGCGTGACGCTCGACGGTGAGGCGCTGGAGCAACTGCGCAAGCGGGCCCGATCCGGCGGCGCGGACAAGTACCACGCGGCCAACGCGGCCAAGGGCAAGCTCTTCGCCCGTGAGCGGGTCGCGCTCCTGGTCGACGAGGGCTCGTTCGTCGAGGACGGGCTCTACGCCAACGCACTCGCCGACGGGTTGCCCGCCGACGGCGTGGTCACCGGCACCGCCACCATCGACGGCCGACAGGTCTGCCTGATGGCCAACGACTCCACAGTCAAGGCCGGCAGTTGGGGCGCCCGTACCGTCGAGAAGATCATCCGGATCATCGAGCGGGCCTACGGCGCCGGAGTCCCGATGGTCTACCTGGTCGACTCGGCCGGTGCCCGGATCACCGACCAGGTCGATCTCTTCCCCGGCCGACGCGGCGCCGGCAAGATCTTCTGGAACCAGGTCCGCGCCTCCGGCTCGATCCCGCAGGTCTGCGCGCTGTTCGGTCCGAGCGCCGCCGGTGGGGCGTACATCCCGGCGTTCTGCGACGTGGTGGCGCTGGTCGACGGCAACGCGAGCATGTATCTCGGCTCCGACCGGATGGTCGAGATGGTCACCGGGGAGAAGACCACGCTGGAGGCGATGGGCGGGGCCAAGGTGCACACCGCCGAATCCGGCGTCGGGCACTTCCTCTGCAAGACCGAGGCCGACGCGCTCGACGTGGTGAAGACCTACCTGTCGTACCTGCCGGCGAACTGGACGCAGGCGCCGCCGGCCGCCCAGGCGGTCGCCGCGCCCGCGAAGGCCGACCTGGCCGCGCTGGTGCCGGCCAGCGAGCGGCAGGCGTTCGACATGCGACGGTACGTCAAGGGCCTGCTCGACGAGGGTTCCTTCTTCGAGATCCAGGCGCTCTGGGCCAAGGAGCTGACCATCGGCTTCGGCCGTCTCGACGGGCAGGTCGTCGGCGTGGTCGGCAACAACTCGATGTTCAAGGGCGGCGTGCTCTTCGTCGACTCGGCCGACAAGGCGACCCGGTTCGTGCAGCTCTGCGACGCGTTCAACGTGCCCCTGCTCTTCCTCAGCGACGTTCCCGGCTTCATGGTCGGCAGCGCGGTGGAGAAGCAGGGCATCATCCGGCACGGCGCCAAGATGATCACCGCGATCTCCGAGGCGACCGTCCCGAAGATCTGCGTGGTGGTCCGCAAGGCGTACGGCGCGGGCCTGTACGCGATGGCCGGCCCCGGTTTCGAGCCGGACGCGACGATCGCGCTGCCGACCGCGAAGATCGCCGTGATGGGCGCCGAGGCCGCCGTGAACGCCGTCTACGCCAACAAGATCGCGGCCATCGAGAACGAGGACGAGCGGGCCGCCTTCGTGGCCGCCAAGCGGGCCGAGTACGAGCAGGACATCGACGTCGTCCGGCTCGCCAGCGAGCTGGTGGTGGACGCCATCGTCGAGCCGCACGACCTGCGCACCGAGCTGGTCCGTCGATTCGCGGCGGCGCGTACCAAGGACCGCACCTTCTCCCGCCGCCGGCACGGCGTCACCCCGGTCTGACCCGCACAGCCACCCCTTTCGGCGTCACGAGCGTCGAGGGCACCGTCCCCACCAGGAGGATGAGATGGACTTCCGGCTCACCGACGAACAAGCGGCGCTGCGGGAGAGCGTGCGGGACTTCGCCCGCGAGGTGGTCGCCCCGGTGATCGCCGAGCACTACGAGCGGCACACCTTCCCGTACGAGGTGATCCGGCAGATGGGCAAGATGGGCCTGTTCGGCCTGCCCTTTGACGAGGAGCACGGCGGGATGGGCGGCGACTACTTCGCCCTGTGCCTGGCCCTGGAGGAGCTGGCCCGGGTCGACTCCAGCGTGGCGATCACGTTGGAGGCGGCTGTCTCGCTCGGCGCGATGCCGATCTACCGCTTCGGCACCGAGGAGCAGAAGGCCACCTGGCTGCCCCGGCTGCTCAGCGGCGAGGCCCTGGCGGGCTTCGGGCTCACCGAGCCGGGCACCGGTTCCGACGCCGGTGGCACCCAGACGCGGGCGGTGCTGGACGGCGACGAGTGGGTGATCAACGGGTCGAAGGCGTTCATCACCAACTCGGGCACCGACATCACGGCCATGGTCACTGTCACTGCGGTGACCGGCACCAACCCGGACGGCTCCAAGGAGTTGTCGACGATCATCGTGCCCACCGGCACGCCCGGATTCACTGTGGCGCCCGGGTATTCCAAGGTCGGGTGGACCGCCTCGGACACCCACGAGCTGACCTTCGACGACTGCCGGGTGCCGGCCGCCAACCTGCTCGGCGCCCGGGGCCGGGGTTTCGCGCAGTTCCTGCGGATCCTCGACGAGGGCCGGATCGCCATCGCCGCGCTGGCTGTCGGCCTCGCCCAGGGCTGCGTCGACGAGTCCATCAAGTACGCGAAGGAGCGGCACGCCTTCGGCCGGCCGATCGGCGACAACCAGGCCATCCAGTTCAAGATCGCGGACATGGAGCTGAAGGCGCACACCGCCCGGCTGGCCTACTACGACGCCGCCACCCGGATGCTGGTTGGCGAGCCGTTCAAGCGGCAGGCCGCCATCGCGAAGCTGCACGCCAGCACGATCGCGGTGGACAACGCCCGCGACGCCACCCAGATCCACGGCGGGTACGGCTTCATGAACGAGTACCCGGTGGCCCGGTTCTGGCGGGACTCCAAGATCCTGGAGATCGGCGAGGGCACCAGCGAGGTGCAGCGCATGATCATCGCTCGGGATCTGGGTCTCTGAGTGATCCACCCGAATTGATCGGCCAGTCGTTCCGGACGGTCTGTCCGGACGGCTGTCGGGTTTCGGCGAGCGGGCGTCAGTAGCCCGACGTTCGACTGCCGATGGTCGGAGTCGATCCGTACTCTTCGTGCCCATGACTCCGGATCATGACCGGTCACGGAGCCCGGCTGGCCGTACCACTCTGCCGGAGCTGCTCCGCGGGCATCGACGCGCAGCCGGCCTGACCCAGGCCGAGCTGGCGTCGCAGGCCGGGGTGGGTGTGCGGACGGTGCGTGACCTGGAGCGCGGCCGGTCGATTCGGCCCCAACGCACCACGATCGAGCTGCTCGCCGGGGCGTTGGCGCTGACCGGTGCCAGCCGGGCGGCGTTCCTGGCCGCCGCCCGCGGCGCCGGTGCCGAACCGGCCCCGCCGGACGCCGCCCCGACGGCGTTCACGGTCAGCGGCAGCGCCGCGTCGGCGGCCGCACCCGCCGACCCGCCGGTCGCGCTCCCGCCGCCGGTCGCGTTGATCGGCCGGGAGCGGGATCTCACCGAGCTGGCCGGGATGCTGACCGCGGAGCAGGGCCCCCGGTTGGTGAGCCTCGTCGGGTTGGCCGGCGTAGGCAAGACCGCTCTGGCGACGTCGGTGGCGCACCTGGTGGCCTCCGCCCACCCGGCCGGCGTTGCCGGGGTGCTGGTCGGCGAGGGCTCGGACGGTCCGGACGTGCTCGCCGCCTCGATGTCCGTGCTCGGTGTGGCGCGCCTGTCCGAGCTCGTGGCCCTGCTCGCCGGGCGGCCGGCGCTGCTGGTGATGGACGCGGTGGAGCACGCCCCGGGACCGGTGGCCGCGACAGTGCACCGGTTGATCGGCGCGCTGCCCTCGCTGCGGGTGCTGGTCACCGGGCGGCACCCGGTCGGGTTGCCCGGTGAGCGGGTCTGGCCGGTCGCGCCGCTCGACGTGCCACCACCGGAAGCCGAGCACTCCGGACTCGAGTCGTGGCCGGCGGTCGCGTTGTTCACCGCCCGGCTCGGTCAGGTTCGCCGGGAGCCGCCCACCCCCGCTGAGCTGCCGGCGCTCGCCGCGTTGGTACGCCGGTTGGGAGGGCTGCCGTTGGCCATCGAGCTGATGGCCGCCCGGGGCCGACTTCTCGACCTCACCGAACTGCTCGACCGGTACGGCGACCGGGTGCTCGACCTGGCCACTCCGGCCGACACGTCCGCTCACCCGGGCTGGGACGCGCCGGACGCGCTGACCAGCCGCACCAGCGGACCCGACACCCGTGCGGCGGTCGCGGTCACCTTGCGGGACGCGGTGGCGTTCAGCTACCGCCTGTTGGCGTCGGACGAGCGGGCCGCGCTGCGGCAGCTGGCCGTCTTCGGTAACCGCTGGTCGGTGGAGCTGGCCGAGGAGATGCTCGCCGACAAGGCCGACCGGGACGGCACGGTGGCGATCGACCCGGTGCCGCTGTTGGACCGCTTCGTCGAGCTGGGGCTGCTGAGCGTACGCGGAACCGGATCGTTCCGGTTCCGGCTGCTCGACGCGGTCCGTGAGTACGCCGTCGAGCAGGCGGCCGGTGCGGGTGAGCTGACCTGCGTCCGGCGTCGCCATGCGGAGGTCATCGCGCGCCTGGTGGCACGGACCGCCACCGACCTGATCGGCCCGCGGTTACCCGACGCGGTGCACCGGCTGGATGAGATGAGCAGTGACATCAGCTCGTCGTTGGCCCACGCGGCTACCGACGACCCGGTGACCGCGCTGCGGCTGGCGGCCTGCCTGACCCGCTGGTGGCGGTTCCGTGGACGCGATGTCGCCGGGCGGCAGTGGCTGCGGCGGCTGCTGGCGGACCCGCGAACCGCCGACGCCGATCCTCTCCTGCGTGGCTGGGCCGCCCTCGGGGTCGCCCGGCTCGCGGCCGAGCACGGCGCGGGCGCCGAGGAGTTGTCAACGGCCCGCGCGGCGTTGGACACCTTCCGGCAGGCCGGCGACGTCACTGGAGAGTTGGAGGCGCGGAACGTGCTCGGCACCCTGCTGACCTCCGTCGGGCGGCAGGCCGAGGCTCGCGAGCAGGCCGAGGCGCTGCTGCGGTTGGCCGCCCGCAACGGTCGGACCCGGGACCTGGCGGTGGCCCAGAACAGCCTCGCCTGGCATGAGATCCGCGTGGGCGACCTGGCGGCGGCTCGCCGCCGGCTCGCCGCGGTGGACCGACTTGCCGCCGAGAGTGGGGAGCAGCTACTGCGGGTGCTGGGCTGGGCCAGTCGCGCCGAGGTCGCCCGTCTGGAGGGCTGGTACGCGGACGCCATCGATCGTGGCCGGAGGGCGATCGCGGCCCTGTCCGAGCTGGGTGATCCCGGGCGCCGTCGTCGGGTGCTCGGGACCGTCGGGCTGGCGCTCGCCCAGGACGGGCGGGTCGTGGAGGCGACCGAGGTGTTGACCGAGTTGCGCGCCGGGGGCGTGGAGGTGCTGCCGACCGTGCCGCGACCGCGCTCGGACGACGGGGCGCAGTCCTGGGGTGGGCCGGAGGCCGGGCTCTGTGCGTTGATCGAGGGGAACCTGGCGCTGCACCGGGGTGACCGGGAGTTGGCTGCCGAGTGGTTCGCGGCCGCCGCCGACCAGGCGGGGCAGGATCGCCGCGACGTGGTGGAGGCGCTGGTGGGACTGGCCGCCAGCACGGCGGACCCGGCGGTGCTGGATCGACTGGACCGGGTCTGTGTGCAGAGCGGCATCCGGCTGTTGCCACAGGAGTCGGGCCTGCTCTACGCGCTGATCGCTGCCCGGGGTGGACCGGCTCAGTAGGCGCGACGCCTCGGGGCCGTGGGGGGCGGGTGCCCCGCAAGGCTCGCAACGGGAGAGTGGCGCGGGCGAAGAGCCCCCTTGGTGCTACCCCTCGCTGATCGCCCGCGCCGTCACCCCCCGGTGGATCCCCGGTGCAGGAAGCCTGCCACCGGCGCGGCGGCAGAAAGTCGGCTTGGACCGAATCCTCCAGCTTGGCTGGGTCAGTTCTGCCGGTCTTTCTGCCGCTGCCGCCGCCCGGCAGCGGGTGCTTCTCAGTGCCGTCGGGTGGCGCTGTCGGTGGGGGCGACCTGCTCCGGGCTGACATCGTCGCTGCCGGCGGTGGCGCACGGGTGCGCGGCGTCGCGGACCCGCCGCAACCCGTCGAGGAGGCCCGCCAGCGTCTCGGGGTCGAGTTGCCCGGTGAACCACTGCTCGATCATCTGCAGGTGCCCGGGCAGCGTCTCGTTCAGGCGCTGCATCCCGGCGGCGGTGACCACCGCGTACGAGCTGCGTCGGTCATTCGGGCAGGCCCGGCGGGTGAGCAACCCGTCGCGCTCCATCCGGTCCACCACCCGGGTCACTCCGCTGGTCGACAGCGAGGTCTGTGCGGCGAGATCGGTCATGCGTAGTTGGTTGCCCGGCGAGCGGGCCAGTCGGGTGATGACCTCGAACTCGACCGCGGAGAGGCCGTGCTCCTCGAGTTGGGCGTTGAACCGGGCTGACAGCCCGGCGTGTGCCTCGAAGAGCAGGCCGACGGCGGTGATCCGGGGATCGTCGAAGACGTTGGTCACCCGTTCATCGTACCAGTGCTTGACACAGGGAATATTGCTGCGGCTATAGTTGCTCAAGCAGTCGTTGGCCTATTAAACAATCCTCTGGAGGACAGCAGCATGACCAGCAGCATCGATGCGGTTACCCGCGACTGGGACGGCCTCACCATCCCGGCGGCCGGCACCTACGCGCTCGACGTGGCGCACAAGCGGGTCGGCTTCGTTGCCCGGCACATGATGGTGAGCAAGGTTCGCGGTGAGTTCAACGAGGCGACCGCCACCATCACCGTTGCCGAGGACCCGCTGCAGTCGTCGGTCGTCGCCACCATTCAGGCCGCCAGCGTCGACACCACCCAGGCCGACCGGGACGCGCACCTGCGCAGCCCCGAGTTCCTGGACGTCGAGAAGTTCCCGACGCTCGAGTTCCGCAGCACCGGGGTCAAGTCCCGTCGCGGCGGGGAGTTCGTGCTCACCGGTGAGCTGACCATCAAGGACGTCACCCGTCCGGTCGAGCTGGAGGTGGAGTTCGAGGGTGTTGGCCGCAGCCCCTTCGGCCAGGACATCTTCGGCTTCTCCGCGAGCACCGAGATCGACCGCGAGGAGTTCGGTCTGACCTGGAACGTCGCCCTGGAGACCGGGGGCGTGCTGGTCAGCCGCAAGATCAAGATTGAGATCGAGGGCGAGGCCGTCCGTCAGGCCTGATCCCTCGGGGCAGCCGGAAGGGCTAGGTGGATCCTCCCGGCGATCCGGTACGCAGGGCCCGCGCCGCACGTCGGCGCGGGCCCTGCGCCGTCTCCGCTGGTGGTAATTGTCACGAGTTGTTCGCGCCGCCATCGGGTCCAGCCGGTCGACGGCGGGGTACAGATGGCGCCACGAGCGCGTCCGCGCCGGTCGGCGTTGGATCACCGGCGCCGGGGGCTCTGGCCCCGGTCAGGTGGGCGCTCTTACCGTGGATGCTTCACAAAGCGCTTCCGGGACGGCAGGATCCCGACCGCGCCGGCCGTCGGGAGGACACATGGGCAGGGACGTCTCAGAGGGCGCCTTCACCCGGGAGGATCGCGTCCGATATCGGCAGAAGGTGCGGCGTTGCCTGGACGTCTTCGCCCTGATGCTGGACGACTTCGGCTTCGACGCCGACCGTCCGATGACCGGCCTGGAGATCGAGCTCAACCTGGTCGACTCGGCCGCCGAGCCGGCGATGCGCAACGAGGAGATCCTCGCCGACATCGCGGACCCCCTCTTCCAGACCGAGTTGGGGCAGTTCAACCTGGAACTCAACGCCGAACCCCGACTGATCGAGGGCACCGGCTTCGCCGACTACGAGCACGACCTGCGGGGCAGCCTCTCCCGGGCCGACGAGCGTGCCGCCAGATCCGACGTGAAGATCGTCCTGGTCGGCATTCTGCCCACCCTCACCGAGGGGCACCTGGTCGAGGACAATCTCTCCACCAACGAGCGCTACCGGGTGCTCAACGACCAGATCGTCGGCGCCCGGGGCGAGGACATCGAGCTGGACATTCGCGGCGTCGAGCAGTTGCGGACGCACACCGACTCGATCGCCCCCGAGGCCGCCTGCACGAGCCTCCAGTTTCACCTCCAGGTCGCCCCGGACAGCTTCGCCGACTACTGGAACGCCTCCCAGGCCGTCGCCGGTGTGCAGGTGGCGGTCGGAGCGAACAGCCCCTTCCTGTACGGCCGCCAACTGTGGGCCGAAACGCGGATCGCCCTGTTCCAGCAGGCCACCGACACCCGCCCGGACGAACTCAAGGCCCAGGGCGTACGGCCGCGGGTGTGGTTCGGCGAACGGTGGATCACCTCGATCTTCGACCTGTTCGAGGAGAACGTCCGGTACTTCCCGCCGCTGCTGCCGATCTGCGAGGACGAGGATCCGGTGGAGGTCCTGCACGCTGGCGGTGTGCCACAGCTCGGGGAGCTGCGGCTGCACAACGGGACGGTCTACCGGTGGAACCGTCCGGTCTACGACATCATGAACGGCCGCCCCCATCTGCGGGTGGAGAACCGCGTGCTGCCGGCCGGTCCGACGGTGGTGGACATGCTGGCCAACGCGGCCTTCTACTTCGGGCTGGTGCGGGGTCTGGCCGAGGCCGACCGTCCGATCTGGAGTCAGCTCACCTTCAGCTCGGCCGAGGAGAACTTCCACGCCGCCGCCCGACGTGGCCTCGACGCCGTGCTGCACTGGCCCGGGCTCGGCGACGTGCCGGTCACCAAGCTGGTCCTGGAGCAGTTGCTGCCCACCGCCGCCGCCGGTCTGGACGGGTTCGGTGTCGCCCCGGCCCAGCGGGACCGGCTGCTCGGCATCATCGAGCAGCGCTGCCGTACCGGCCGCAACGGTGCCGTCTGGCAGACCGAGGCGGTCTGGGCGGCGGAGCGGCAGCACGGCATGGACCGGACGACCGCGCTGCACCACATGGTCCAGCGCTACGCCGAACTCCAGCGCACCAACCAACCCGTCCACACCTGGCCAGTCCCCTAACCCACCCCACCCCACCCCACCCACCCGCCGGACGGCGGACGGCGGGTTGATCATGAAGTTATTGCCAAGACACGCCGAGCGAAATGGCAATAACTTCATGATCAACAGGATGGATCGGTCCTGGGGTGGGTGGGGGTGGGGGTGGGGTTAGTTGGTGGTGGGGCGGCGGGATGGGCGGGCGCGCCGGGTGCCCGGGGTTGGGTCCGCTGCCGCTGTTGCCGCGGTGGGACCGGCCGGATCCGTGCGGTCCGGGTCGGTACGCGGGGCGGGAACCTGCGGTGCGGCGGTCGCCTCGCCCGACAGAGAGACCGTCCTGGGCGTCTGCGCTAGGGCGTCGGCCCTTCTGCGCCGCCCAGCGGTTCGGGCCGTCGAGCCTGTGGTTCCGCCGGACGCCGGCGGGGCGGGGTCGGCCTCGGTGACCGGGGCCGGGTCGGCAACCGTGTCCCGAGCAACCGAACTCCGGTCGGCCGGACGTTTCGGCTCAGCCGAGTGGCTCCGCTCGGCTCGCTCGGCGAGGCGGGCGGCCAGCACCGAGCCGCCGATACCAGCGATGACCGCGTACGGGGCGACCAGTTGGGTGGACAGCTGCGCGGGGCCCAGCGTCGACCAGTGCGGCAGGGTGGTCAGGTAGGCGAGCGCGACGAGCATCGGGCCAGCCGCGCCGGAGGCCGCCGCGCCCACGCGGTGCCCGCCCCAGCGGGCCGACCGCCGGGCGGCCAGTACGCCGATCAGTAGCGCGGGCACCAGCGCCAGCAGGGCGCCGGGCCAGTAGAGCTGGCCCCCGATCCAGTACCGGGAGTGGTCCGGGGCGAACTGCCAGGTGCCCAGTTGCGCGCCGGTCAGCCCTCGTCCGACGCGTACCCCATCGAGCACCGAGACCACCGCGAGCAGCCAGAGCCAGGCGGCCGTGGCGGTCACGTTGACCGCTGCGGCTCGGGAGCGAAGCGCCCAGATCGCGACGAGGACGCCGATCAGGATGCCCAGCGTCGCCTGTACGGCGGCCGTCCGTTGCGGTGCGCCGGTGTCCGCGCCGGTCGCGACCCGCGCGGGTACGGCGATCAACAGCACCGTGACCAGCCCGCCCAACCCGGCGCCAAGCGACAGGGCCACCCGCCGCAGCAGGCTGCCACCGTCGTGGACCGGCGGCTCGGCCACCGGTGGTGGTGTCGCCGTCACCCCCGGCGCGGCGGCGGTCGGTGGACGCCCGTCAACCGGGGGCTCGTGCTCCGGCGCTCGGTCGCCGAGCTGCGTGCCCTCGTGGCGCGCACCAGCGTCGGTCGCGGTCTGCGGAGAGATCGCGGTCTTCGCCGGGGCGTTGCGTTGGTGGAGCCGCTGCGCGCAGACCGCGCCGAGGACCGTCGAGCTGGCGGCGAGCCAGGTGGCCCAGGCGAGGCCGTCCGCCCAGGCTGTGTCGGTCGCCCCGGCCTCGGTCGGCGTCCAGGTGATCACGCCGAGCCCGTAGCCGAAGCCCAGTTGTGCGGCACCCGCGCCGGCCGCGACCCCGACCGCCGTCGCGATCGACACTCCCCAGCCCTGTCTGGCCATGCCGGGCAGCGTAACGTCCCGTCGTCGGCGCGGCGAGTCGCAACGACCCGCCGGGGTGGACCGCCGGTGCGGCGGATTGGGCGGCGGGCGGTACGGTCGCCGGTGATGAGGCGGTGGGCGTTATGACGGACACGAACACGGGCCAGCAGAGCGGTGCGGGCCGCGCCAGCGTCGTGCTCGGTGGTGGGTTGGCGGCGGTGCTGCTCGCCGCCGTGGGCGCGACCGGTGGTTGGTTACTGGCTGGCGAGGACGACACACCCTCTGGTGCTCCGCTGGCCGTCGCGACCACGACCGGCGCGCCGACCGTCCGGACCACCGCACCCCGACCGAGCAGCGGACGGCCGACACCGTCGGCGGTCCAGACCTCCGCCACCTCGACCAAGGGGGCCGGCCTGACCGTGCCGCCGGTGATCGGCACCGACTTCGAGCAGGCTCGGGAGACGCTGCGCAAGCAGCGGCTGGGTTGGCGGCTGGTCTTCGGCGGCGGCGTCGGTCGTACGGTCGAGAGCACCACACCGGACGTGGGCACCGAGGTCGCCCGGGGGACGACGGTGCAGCTACAGGTCGCCGGGCCGGCACCGGCCGCCGAGGTGCCGGACGTGGTCGGCAAGAGTTGCGCCGACGCCGCCGACGAGTTGGTCGACGAGGGCCTCTACCCGCGCTACGTCAGCGGACGCAGTGGAAAGGTCAGCCGGCAGGAGCCCGCCGAGGACGGCCCGGCCCGGTGGAACGACCAGGTCAGCATCTGGTGTGGCGCCGACGACCAGCCGACCGCGAAACCGACGTCCTGATCCCCGCCGATGGTGGTGTGGGCGACTAGGTTGGCGGTCGAGGGCCATGACGCCCGCCCGGGTTCGGGAAAGGACGTGCGATGAGCGACGACCGCCAGGAGCCTCCCGCCGGCGAGCACGACGACGACCTGACCCGCCCCCTACCCGCCCCCGACCGGCCAGGGTCGACCGGATCCGCCGCCGACCGGCCGGAGCCGGCGCCAGCCGGCACCGATCCGGACGAGACGGCACCGGTCGACCGGACGGTCCCGGCTCGTCCCGACCTGTCGCCCGACCAGACCATGCCGATCGATCGGTCCGCCGGTACCCGGTCGGGACCGCCAGCCGACCAGACCATGCCGATCGATCGGTCCGCCGGTGCCCGGTCGGGACCGCCAGCCGACCAGACCATGCCGATCGATCGGTCCGCCGGCGCCCGGTCGGGACCGCCAGCCGACCAGACCACGCCGATCGATCGGTCCGCCGGTACCTGGGCGGGCCCGCCGGCCGATCGGACGGCGCCGATCCCGCCGTCGTGGTCCGGTCGGGCCGAGGTGCGCTCGCCGCGACCGGATGACCCCGCCGGCGAGTGGTACGTCGAGGAGCAGGGTGCCCGGCGGTGGTGGTTGCCGATCCTCTGGGGCGTACTGGCGCTGCTGCTCGCCGGCCTGCTCGGGGGCGCGCTGTGGTTGGTGCTCGCTCAGCAGGATGACGACCGGGACGATCCGGGGTCCACCCCGTCACCTCCGCCGACCAGCGCCCCCAGTGCCCGGCCGACCAGCGCAGCCCCCACGTCGGCGGCGCCCACCAGCGAGTCGCCGAGCAGTTCGGCGACGACGGAAACGCCGGACGAGGTGCCGGTGCCACCGCTCGCCGGCCTGCCGCAGGCCACCGCCGAGGGGCTGTTGGCTCGGCTCGGCCTGAGCTACCGGGTGGTGAACCGCCCGTCCGAGCTGCCACCGGGGACCGTGGTGGGCACCGAGCCGGGGGCGGGCACGTCGGTGTCGACCGACGACGAGGTGTTGTTGATCGTCTCTGCGGCCGAGCCCTCGACCGGGGCGAGCCCGACCACCCCGAGCCCCACGGTGACGGGTACGCCGTGACCGCTGGTCACCACATCCGGCGGCGGGTGCCGACGAGGCCGATGCCGGCCAGCGAGATGGCGAGGCCGAAGATGCCGGACCAGAACAGGGAGCGGCGGATGTCCGTGGCGCTGTGCTCGGCCGGAGCTGCTTCGGTGAGTTCCCGACGGCCGTCGGACTGGCCGCCGGCACCCAGGCCGGACACCGGCCCGGTCGGTCCTGCCTCACTGGCGTGGTCGGCCGCGGCATCGGCGTCGATCCAGCCGGGCTGCTGGTAGACCGACTGGCCGTCGCTCGTCGGTGGGTCGGAGGAGTCCAGCACGGTGATCTCCGGCGCGGGCACCGGTGTGGTCAGCCGGGTGGACGACATCGCCGGGTCGTGGACGAGGACCAGGAGTGTCGCCATCGCCCCGAGGAGGGCGAGGAGTCCGAAGGAATAGGCGATACGGGAGCGGTGGTGCCGCCGCAGGGCGGGCTGATTGACCATGACCATCCCAGGGTCAGGGTCCTGGACGAGCGGGTGGAACGGTGCCGGGGTGGGCGTACCTGATTCTATGGCGACGGCACGCCCACCGGCGGCGGATCGGGTCGGTCAGCCCACCCGGACCGGGGTACGCGCGACCGGGCGGCGCGCCCGTACGGTGTGCGGGCGGGGTTCGGGGGCGGCCTGCAGTCGCTGCAGCCCTTCCCGCTGTACGAAGATCGACCGTCGGGTGACCGCGTCGCCCGCGGCGTTCAACTCGTAGCCGTCGAGCCAGAGCCAGCCGTCATAGGTCGGCCAGTCGAGCACCCGGATCACCCGGAACTTGATCGGCCTGAGGAACTGGACACTCGCCGCGCGTGTCACGTGCAGTACGTCACCGGTGCGGGGAAGCACATGGGCTCCTGGGGAGGATCGGCCGGCGGTCGCGCCGGCGGTGCCTGAACGGGGGACGTCTCGGCCGGTGACGGGGTCGTGCCTCGTGGGACCGGTGGTGCGGATGGCGGTGGTCGGGCCGTACCCCGCTGGTGACGTGCCGTCACCCGACCACCACCCGGTTGCTTCCGGGAACCGCGCCCGCCGCCGCAGCTTGCCGGCTTGCAGCGGCGGGGTCCTTACCCCGGAGCAGGTCTCGTTGTCGTCGGCCGGGCCCGTGTCGTGCCCGGCTTCCCCGAAGCGGTGGGGTCACCACTCCGAGGGACCGAACGGAGACGCTGAGTGATCCGTGCCATACGGACAGAGTGCATCAGGGACGTGCTTCATGCAAGTTGCACGTCGACTTTTGCCGATACGTGAGCGTGTCCCGCAAAAGGCCTATTGAAGCCGTCCGCGTCCGGGCGGCACACTGAGGGCCGGTTTCGCCCGTCGCGGCCGGCCGAGGACCGGGACCACACCCTTCGTCGCGAGCGCTCGCCGGTCGACGGTCGCGCCCCCGGCGGGTGTCACCCAGTGGCGCGTTACCGGAGGTAGCCCGAGTGGGGTCGAGCAGCCAGCGGCGGGGACCAGTGACTCACAGGTTGCGCGATGAGTGAGCGACGCAGCCCGACCATAAGACGGCGGCGGCTCGGGGCCGAGCTGCGCCGGCAGCGGGAGTCCGCCGGGATCACCATCGAGGTGGTCGCCGAACAGTTGGAGTGCTCGGCGTCGAAGGTCTCCCGGATCGAGACCGGGCACACCACGGCCACCCCCCGCGACGTGCGGGACATGCTGCGGATCTACGGCGTGGTCGGCGCCGAGAGCGACGAACTCGTACAGATCGCCCGGGAGGCCCGGCAGAAGGGCTGGTGGCATCCGTACAGCACGGTGCTGGTCGGCGCGTACGTCGGGCTGGAGGCGGCGGCGAGTTCGATCCGGGCGTACGAACAGCAGGTCGTTCCGGGCCTTCTGGAGACCGAGGAGTACGCCGGGGCCATGATCCGCGCCGCTCGGCCGGACTTCACCGCCGATCAGGTTCATCAAAGGGTGCGTGTCCGTCTGGGCCGTCAGTCGTTACTGACCCAGGACGATCCGGTCGATCTGTGGGTGGTGCTCGATGAGGCGGTGGTGAGTCGGCCGGTGGGCGGGGACGAGGTGATGCGCGGCCAACTCAAGCGGTTGGTAGAGGTGGCCGAGTTGCCGAACGTGACGCTGCAGATCCTGCCCTTCGAGGTGGGTGCGCACGCCGGCATGGACGGCACGTTCACGATCCTCAGTTTCCCTGAGCCCGGTGATCCGGATGTTGTGTACGCGGAGAACGCCACGGGTGGGCTTTTCCTCGAGAAGAGCGACGAACTACAGAAGTACAGTTTCATCTTCGATCACATCCGCGCTGCGGCCATACGTCCGGAGGAGTCCGTCGCACACATCGCAAAACTGGCAGAGGAGCCGTTGTGGAAATGGCGACCAAAAGGTTCCCCGTGGACCTGACGCAGGCAGCATGGTTCAAGAGCTCGAAGAGCGGGCCGAACTGTGACAACTGTGTGGAGGTGGCGTACGTGACGGGGGCGGTCGGAGTGCGGGATTCGAAGGACAAGGCGGGCCCCGCCCTGGTCTTCGAACCGGGTGACTGGCACGCCTTCGTCGCCGGCACCCGGGGTGGTGTGTTCGGCGCGGTCTGACCGACTGGTCAATGGAGTCCCCGTCCGGTTCGCCGGACGGGGACTTCGCCGTCTCCGTGTCCCCAGGAGACACGGTGAACGGCCGCGCAGTGGCGGTGGTCAGCGAGGTTCCGTCGGGATTCCCGTCGCCACAGCGCCCCCGTCTCGTTGAACCGGTCGGTACGGCGCTGGTCGACGACCCGCCGCACCGGCCCGCAACCGAGCGAGTAGGCGAGACGGATGACGACGATCGGTTCAGACAATCTCACCAATGGTCCGGCAAAGCCGGAGCGGTTCGGCGGCAAGTACCGCGGCGCTCGTCGGGACACGGTTCTGACCGAGGTGGTCTCGACCGACCAGGAGTTGAGTGGGCGGGAGGGCGCCTCGGAGGCGACGGATCCGCCACTCTCGCTGCCCTCGCTGGACCCGAATCCGCTGATCGAGCCGTCGTTCCCGCCGTCGGGCTGGCCGATGGAGCCGCCTCAGTCCCTGGCTGACCACCCGTTGCTGCGTGGTCTGCTGATGGAGTTGCCGCCGAAGGGCACCGTGCCCTCGCAGGACTGGCTGGACCGCTGGTTCGAGGCGACCAGGTCGATCCTGGAGTTGCTATACGTGCAGAGCGCCAGCCGCCCGCGTTGACCGGGCGGCGGCGGGCCGGGCCCGCTCGGCGAAGCGGTTGTGGCGCAGTGCGTGCCGGACGCCGATGGCGATCACCGCGAGCGCGCCCACGGTGATCGCCGGCCCGGTGACGCCAGGGTCGGCTCCGAGGTCGGTGCCGGCCGCCGCGATCAACGCCGGCACCGTGGCCAGGGCGGTGACCTGTAGTGGCAGCCCGACGAGCGGGTGGGCCGCGGCGGCGCGCAGCCCGTGCGGCGCGGGGGTGGCGGGGGCACTGGCGAACGCGCCCGCGCCGGCCCGCAGCCGGCGGATCCGTCGTACCGAACAGACCGTCGCCACGAGCGCCGGGCCGGCGGCCAGGGTGAGCCCGGCGGCGGCCCGGTCGACCGGCTCTGCGCCGGCGTTGAGCAGCCCGCCGCCGAGCACGGCCGCGGTGAGCGCCACGCCGGTGAGGGCCAGCACCAGCAACCATCCGGTACGCCGACGCAGCATGCGGGTGTTGCGCAGCCGGGGAAGACCGTCGGCAACGACGCCGGCGACCAGCCAGACGGCGGCGACCGGGAGCAGGATGGTGAGCTGACTCTCCATGTTCGAGAGTCTTTCCCGGATCCCGGCGAGGCGAATCCGGGCCCGTCCCCCGTTCGCCCCGGACCGCCGGCCCGTAGGGGGTCATCACTCGAAGGTTATGGCCGTTTCGACATGTCCAACTACCCGACGCCTGACTTACCCTCAGCTTGATCGGCGAGTGTCGATTGATGTTGGGACCGGCGGTCACGTTCCACCGCCGGTCAGAGGGAGGTAGGAGATGGGTCTTCCACGAAGGTCCCTGCTGATCGGGGTGGCCGCGGCGACCGTGCTGGCCGTCGGTACCCCGGCCCTGGCCGCCGAACCCGTGGGTGTGGTTCGGGCCGCCGGTGGAGCCACCGCAGTGCCGGGCAGCTACATCGTCGTACTCAAGGACAGCGCCGTGGCCCGGGACCGGGTCGGCGACACCGCGAAGCGGCTCTCCGGCCGACACGGCGGCACGGTGGCCCGCACCTACGGCGCGGCGCTGCGTGGCTTCGAGGCCAAGGTGAGCGCCAGCGCGGCGGCGCGGATCGCGGCCGACCCGGCGGTGGCGTACGTCGAGCAGAACCACACCGTCTCGATCTCCGGCACGCAGGCCAACCCGCCCTCCTGGGGCCTCGACCGGATCGACCAGCGCAACCTGCCGTTGGACAGCTCCTACACCTACCCCAACACGGCGAGCAACGTGCACGCCTACATCATCGACACCGGCATCCGGTTCTCCCACAGCGACTTCGGCGGTCGGGCCACCTCCGGCTACGACGCGGTGGACGGCGGGTCGGCCGACGACTGCAACGGGCACGGCACGCACGTGGCCGGCACTGTCGGTGGGTCCGCGTACGGGGTGGCCAAGGGCGTCCAGCTCGTCGGCGTACGAGTGCTGAACTGCTCCGGCAGCGGCACCAACGCCGGTGTGATCGGCGGCGTCGACTGGGTCACCGCGAACGCGATCAAGCCGGCGGTGGCGAACATGAGCCTCGGCGGCGGCGCGAACACCTCACTCGACAACGCCGTCCGCAACTCGATCGCCTCCGGCGTCACGTTCGGCCTGGCGGCCGGCAACGACAGCGGCGCGAACGCCTGCAACACCTCGCCGGCGCGTACCACCGAGGCCATCACGGTCGGCTCGACGACCAGCTCGGACGCCCGCTCGTCGTTCTCCAACATCGGCACCTGCCTGGACATCTTCGCGCCCGGCTCGTCGATCACCTCGGCCTGGTACACGTCCGACACCGCTACCAACACGATCAGCGGCACCTCGATGGCCACGCCGCACGTGGTCGGTGCTGCGGCCCTGGTGGCCAGCGCCAACCCGAGCTGGACCCCGGCGCAGGTCCGCAACCAGCTGGTGGCCAACGCGACCCCCAACGTGGTGGGCAACCCCGGCTCGGGCTCGCCGAACCTGCTGCTCTACGTGGGCGACGGCGGCACCACTCCGCCGCCGCCGACCGGCTGCACCGGCACCAACGGCACCGACGTGTCGATCCCGGACGCCGGCTCGGCGGTGACCAGCTCGATCACCATCTCCGGCTGCGGTCGCAACGCCTCCTCGGCCTCCACCGTGGCGGTGAACATCGTGCACACCTACCGCGGTGACCTGGTCATCGACCTGCTCGCCCCGGACGGCAGCGCGTACCGGCTGAAGAACAGCAGCAGCTCGGACAGCGCCGACAACGTGAACACCACGTACACGGTCAACGTGTCCGGTGAGGCCGCCGACGGCATCTGGCGCCTCCAGGTGCGGGACGTCTACTCGGCCGACACCGGCTACATCAACACCTGGACCCTGACCGTCTGACCGAAGCCGTTGTGCGGGGCCCTCTCCGGCTGCCGGAGAGGGCCCCGCATCCCCGTTCACGGGGCCTGTCCGGACGGTGGAGTGCGAGCGCTTCTCGCCTGAGTCCGCTTCCTCAGGGCACCGGCTGGGAGCCGGTCAGACCGAGAAGGTGGCCGGCCGCTCGGTGGCCGGCGCCGGCGGGTGGGCCTTCCACAGACCGATCTTCTGCGCTGCGAGCCGGCTCAGGTAGGCCGGATTGAGGATGACGTAGCGGCGCCAGAGCCTCTTCGGCTCCAGACCGAGGCGCCAGAACCACTCCAGGCCGGCCCGCTGCATCCACGGCGGGGGCTGGCGCAACAGCCCGGCGTGGTAGTCGAAGGCCGCGCCGACCGCCATCAGCGGCATGTCGAGCAGCGGCCGCATGGCGTACGCGAAGACCTCCTGGCGCGGGCAGCCGAGCCCGACCAGCACCAGCCGGGCACCGCTGGACCGGATCCGGTCGGCGATCTCGGCGTCCTCGCCGGGCTGGACGGCACGGAACTTGGACGGCTCCACCCCGGCGATCTTCAGGGCGGGGAACATCCGCTCCAGGGCCGGGATCAACCGGGCGAGGGTCTCCTCGGTCGAGCCGTACAGGTAGACCGGCAGGCCCTCGTCGGCGAAACGGGAGAGCACGTGCAGGGTCAGGGTCGGCCCGTACACCCGGTCGCTCAGCCCGGCGTGGTGCAGCAGGTTGAGCGCCCACCGCACCGGCTGCCCGTCCGGCGTGACCACGTCGAACGAGTTGAGCCGCGCGTTGTGCGCCGGGTCGAGCACCCCGGTCATCACACCGTGCACGGCCAGCGCGGTCAGCGCGAGGGGACGCCGCTCGTGCGCCGCGGTCACCACCGCGTCGGTCGCCGTGGCGTAGTCGGTCGCGTCGACCAGGACACCGAGCACGTTGCGCTTGGTCCGGCTGCTCATGGCTGGGCCACCCACTTGTCCACGTTGGCCTCGTAGATTTCCCGCAGGATCATCGGCACGTCGTAAGTGATCTTCCAGTCCGGATACTGCGCCTCGAACCGGGCCATGCCGCTGACGTACCACTGGTGGTCGCCGGTGCGGTTCTGCTCGACGTAGTTGATCCGCGCCTCGCGGCCGGTGATCTCCTCCGCGATCCGGAACGCCTCGATGTGGGAGGTGTTGGAGTGCCGGCCGCCGCCGAGGTTGTAGACCTCCGCCGATCGCGGGGCCCGGAAGAACGCCTCGAACGCGGTCAGCACGTCATGCGAGTGGATCGCGTCCCGGACCATCTTGCCCTTGTAGCCGAACAGGTTGTACGTCCGGCCCTCCATGACGCAGCGCATCAGATAGGCCAGGAACCCGTGCAGCTCGGCCGCGGAGTGCGCCGGGCCGGTCAGTGTGCCGCCCCGGAAGCAGGCGGTCTTCATGTCGAAGTAACGCCCGTACTCCTGAACCATCACGTCCGCGGCGACCTTGGAGGCGCCGAAGATCGAGTGCAGCGAGTGGTCGATCGACATCTCTTCGGTGATGCCCTGGTACCAGCGGTGGTCCTCGGGCAGCTCGTACCGGGTCTCCAGCTCGATGAGCGGCAGGCTGTTGGGCCGGTCGCCGTACACCTTGTTTGTCGAGCAGTGGATGAACGGCGCGTCGATCGCGTGCCGGCGGGTGTTCTCCAGGATGTTGAGCGTGCCGCCGGCGTTCACGTCGAAGTCCGTGTACGGCTCCTTGGCCGCCCAGTCGTGGCTCGGCTGGGCGGCGCTGTGGATCACCACGGCGATGTCCGAGCCGTACTTCTTGAACACCTGCTCCAGGCCGTCGCGGTCCCGGATGTCCACCGCGAAGTGGGTGTACGCGTTACCCAGGTCACGGCCGAGCCGTTCCAGGCTCCAGGAGGTGGAGCCGTCCTCGCCGAAGAAGTACCGGCGCATGTCGTTGTCGATACCGACGACATCCAGACCGAGGCCGGCGAAATGCCGGACCGCCTCGGAGCCGATCAGACCGCCCGACCCTGTCACCAACGCGACACTCACACGCCACTCCTGGTCCATCGGAGGCAGAATCCATCGGAGCATAGCGTGACCTACAGCACGCCCCGATATGACGGAAGGGCCCCGCATCAAGCGGAGCCCTCGTCGGTGGTGGGGATGGGGGGAGTTGAACCCCCACGCCCTTTCGGGCACACGGACCTGAACCGTGCGCGTCTGCCATTCCGCCACATCCCCGTGGCACGACCCGGGACACTGTAGCCGCCCCGGCCCCGCTGTCTCCAGCGGGCCTCGGGAATACTACGCTGTCCCTGGCGCTCGCCACGAGCGATTACCGTTCGTGGCGGACGAAAGATTAGCACGACAGTCCCGGCCCTTCCGAATGGGCCGAGAGCAGCCGGCCGAGCGGCGTGTGAGCTGCGCGCGCGCCGGCCGGATACCATCATGTCCTCGGGACCCGAGGAGGAGCCGGTGAGCGTGCTGCAACGCTTCGAGAAGCGTCTGGAAGGCCTGGTCGAAGGGGCCTTCGCCAAGGTCTTCAAAGGGGTGGTCCACCCCGTGGAGATCCTCAACGCCATGCAGCGGGAGGCCGAGGCGCACAAGGCGATCCTGGCCGGTGGGCGCACGTTGGTGCCCAACCGCTACGTGATCGATCTCTCGCCGTTCGACCACAGTCGGCTGGCGCCGTACGCCGCCGCGCTGGCCCAGGAGTTGGCCCAGTCGCAGGCGGAGTTCATCGGCGAGCAGGCGTGGACGGTCTACGGCGACGTGATCGTCGAGATCGAGCGAGGCGAGGGTCTGGACACGGGCATGTTCCGTGTCACGGCCGAGGTCTACACCGGCGGCGAGGTCGCTCCGGTGTCGGCGCCCGGCTACGACGCCGGCCCGCCCGCCTACCCCGCGTACGACCAGGGCGGTGGCTACGGCCCGCCGCCCGGGCACGGTGGCGGTCGCAACGTGCGGCTGGTCTCCGGCGACGGTCGCACCTACCCCCTCCAGATGGGGTCGACGGTGATCGGTCGCGGCGACCAGGCCAACCTGCGTCTGCCCGACGTCGGCATCTCCCGGCGACACGCCCGGCTGGATTTCGACGGCGGCCAGGTCGTGCTGACCGATCTGGGTTCGACCAACGGCACCATGGTGAACGGGCAGCGGGTCTCCGCCGTCGCGCTCAACCCCGGTGACATGGTCCAGCTCGGCACGACGACGCTGACCTTCCGCGTGGACGGCTGACCCGCCTTGCCGGAACTGGTCATCACCGTCGCCCGGTTCGGGTTCCTGATCCTGCTGTGGATCTTCGTGTTCACGGTGGTCGGCGTGATCCGCCGGGACCTCTTCGCGGGCGCCCGGTCGGGTCGTCTGGTGGCCGCGCCGCGCGCGGTGGGCGCCTCGACGGGGCAGGCGGCCAAGCCAGCGAAGGTGAAGCGGGGCAGAGCGGCGCATCAGCTGGTGGTGACCGCCGGTCAGCTGGCCGGCACCAGGATCACCCTCGGTGAAGCGCAGATCACCATCGGTCGGGCGGAGGACTCCACCCTGGTCATCACCGACGACTACGCCTCCGCGCGACACGCCCGGCTCGTGCCGCGTGACGGGCAGTGGTACGTCGAGGACCTCGGCTCGACTAACGGCACGTACCTCGATCGCGCTAAGGTCTCCGGACCAACCCCCGTCCCCCTCGGCGTGCCGATCCGGATCGGCCGCACTTCCCTCGAATTACGGCCATGACTCTGACCCTGCGCTATGCGGCCCACAGCGACCGCGGTCTGATCCGAGACGGCAATCAAGATTCCGTCTACGCCGGGCCGCGGTTACTCGCCGTTGCCGACGGCATGGGCGGTATGGCCGCCGGTGACGTCGCCAGCAACATCGTCATCGGTGCCATGGCGCCGCTCGACGAGGACGTCCCGGGGGACGCTCTCGTCGATGCGTTGCGTTCGGCCGTGGGCACCGCCAACCAACAACTCCGCGACACGGTGGACGCCAACCCACAGCTGGAGGGGATGGGCACCACGCTGACGGCGACCCTCTTCACCGGCAGCAAGCTGGGAATGGTCCACATTGGCGACTCGCGGGCCTATCTGCTGCGCAACGGCGAGTTCGCGCAGATCACCAAGGACGACACCTACGTCCAGATGCTCGTCGACGAAGGCCGGATCAGCGCCGAGGAGGCGAGCAGCCACCCGCAGCGGTCGCTGCTCACCCGCGCCCTCGACGGTCGGGACATCGACCCGGAGTACTCGGTCCGCCAGGTCATGCCCGGCGACCGGTACCTGATCTGCAGTGACGGCCTCTCGGGCGTGGTCAGCGCCGAAACCATCGGCGAGACCCTGCGGGAGTACGCCGACCCGCAGCAGTGCGTCGAGCGGCTGGTGCAGCTCGCGCTGCGCGGCGGTGGGCCGGACAACATCACGGTGATCATCGCCGACGCCACGGATCAGGACATCGTCGAGGCGACCCCGATCGTGGGTGGCGCCGCCGCCCGGGACCGGGGCATGGCGACCTCCGCCGACGACTCGACTCCGGCCGCCCGAGCCTCGGCGCTCTCCGCCCCCCGGCCGGCCGCGCCCGAGGAGCCGGCGGCCTCCGACGACGACGACCGGCCGAAACGACGTCCGGTCCGGACCGCCGCGATGGCGCTGGCCCTACTGGTGATCGTCGGCGGTGCCGCGTTCGGCGGTTGGACGTACATCCAGCGGCAGTACTACGTGGGCGCCACCGAAGAGGGCCAGGTCGCCGTCTTCCGCGGTGTCCAGGGTCAGATCGCCGGGATGGACCTGTCCAGCGTGCACCGCCGCAGCGGCACCCGCCTGGACGACCTCACGGTCGCCGCACAGGACACCGTCAAGGTCGGCATCCGGGCCAAGAGTGAGCCGGACGCCGAGCGGCAGCTCGCCGAGCTGACCAGCGACACCCCGAGCAACCCCAACCTGAAGCCGCTCTGCCCGCTCGACCCGACCGCCGCCGGGGGCAACACGCCCACCCCCACACCGACGCCGATCGGTTCGACACCGACCCCGAACGGCAGCCCGAGCGCCAACCCGTCGTCAACCCCCAACGGGGTTGTCAGCGCAAGCCCGACGGTCGGTGCCACCACCGCTCTCGGTGCGGCCGGCGCGACCACCACACCCGACGTCACGCCCTCCGACTCGGCCACGCCGGCGCTCGACCCGGCCGGCTGCCGGTCTCCTGAGTGAGCGTCGGCTGAGATCCTGAGGACCCCACCCGTGACCGTAGCGGCCACACCGGCATCCTCGCCCGCCACCGCGGGCGAGCAATCCGGCGTACGCCTGGCGCGGTCGCGCCGCAACGCCGAACTGTCCCTACTGCTGCTAGCGATGGTGTTGGTGGCCGCGTACGGGGCGACCGTCGAGGCGAACCTGCTGGACACGGTCACCCCGGACTTCTGGATGCCGGCCGCCGCGCTCGGCGCGGTCTTCCTCGGCCTGCACCTGGTCATCCGGTTCCTCGCCCCGTTCGCCGACCCGGCGCTGCTGCCGGCGGTGGCCCTGCTCAACGGGCTCGGGGTGGGCTTCCTCCGCCGGATCGACCTGGGCGACGCCCCGGTGGCCGAGCGGGAGAGCCTGGCCGTCTTCGCCGGGCAGGGCGGGCGCCAGCTGGCCTGGACGCTCGGTGCGGTGATCCTCGCCGCCGGCCTGCTCGCCATCATGCGCGACCACCGGTCGATCTCGCGGTACGCGTACACCCTGGGGTTGGCCGGCATCGTGCTGGTGATGATCCCGGCGGTGCTGCCGTCGAGCATCTCCGAGATCAACGGTGCGAAGCTGTGGATCCGGGTGGGTAGCTTCTCCATCCAGCCGGGTGAGTTCGCCAAGCTGGCGCTGCTGGTCTTCTTCGCCTACTACCTGGTGCGCAAGCGTGAGGTGCTGTCGCTGGCCAGCCGGCGCTTCCTCGGCATCGATTTCCCGCGTGGCCGAGACCTCGGCCCGGTGGTCGGCGTCTGGCTGATCAGCGTCCTGGTGCTGGTGTTCGAGAAAGACCTGGGCACCTCGCTGCTCTACTTCGGCATGTTCGTGGTGACGCTCTACATCGCCACCGAACGGGTCAGCTGGCTGCTGATCGGCCTTGTCCTCTTCTTCGGCGGCGCGTACCTCGCCTACGTCCTCGGCTCGACGGTCGGTGGGCCGTTCGCCAACTTCTACCTGCGGGCGGAGATCTGGCTCGACCCGTTCGCCGACCCGACCAACAAGGGCTACCAACTCGTACAGGGCCTGCTGGCCCTGGGCACGGGCGGGCTCTTCGGTGCCGGGCCGGGCGGCGGCCAGCCGGAGATCCTGCCCGAGGTGCAGAACGACTTCATCTTCGCCGGCATCGGTGAGGAGATCGGCCTCTTCGGCCTCTCCGCGCTGCTTGTCGTCTACCTGCTGATCGTGGAGCGCGGGCTGCGCGCCGCGCTCGCGGTCCGGGACTCGTTCGGCAAGCTGCTCGCCGGCGGTCTGGCGTTCACCCTCGGCCTCCAGGTTTTCGTGATCGTCGGCGGGATCAGCAAGCTCATCCCGCTGACCGGTCAGACCACCCCGTTCCTGTCCGCCGGTGGGTCGTCGCTGATGGCCAACTGGCTGCTCATCGCGGTGCTGCTGCGGGTCTCCGACGGCGCCCGCCGACCGGTGACCGGAGGGGGCGGCGGCAAGGCGGCCCGTCCCAGCGGTGGCCCGCCCGAGCAGTTGCACGGTGCTCCCACGGAGGTGATCAAGCCGTGAACGCACCCCTGCGCCGCGTTGGCGTCGTCGTCATGGTCCTGTTCGGTCTGCTCTTCGCCAACCTCAACTGGATCCAGGCCTACAAGGCGGATGAATACCGCACCAGCGACTACAACGGTCGGGTCCAGGTCGCCGAGTACGACCGTAAGCGCGGCAACATCGAGGCCGGCGGCACGGCCCTTGCCACCAGCAAGGAAACCACCGGCAACCTCAAGTTCCTGCGCACCTATCCGAGCGGGGCAAAGTACGCCCATGTGCTCGGCTACAAGCCGGTCAACCTGGCCGACCAGGGCATCGAGAAGGTGGAGAACGACTTCCTGGCCGGCACCAGCGACCAGCTGATCGGCGACCGGTTGAAGGACATGTTCACCGGCGACGACACCGGCGGCGGCAACGTGCTGCTCACGCTCTCCAAGCGGGCCCAGGACACGGCGTACGACCAGCTGCGCAACAACGAGGTGGGCGCGAAGCGGGGCGCGGCGATCGCCATCGACCCGCGTACCGGTGCCATCCAGGCGCTGGTCTCCATGCCGAGCTTCGACCCGAACCCGCTGGCCAGCCATGACACCAACGAGGCGGCGGCGGCGTACAACAAGCTGGAACAGGACCCGGAAGGCCCGCTGAAGAACCGCGCGCTCTCCGAGACGTTGCCGCCCGGCTCCACTTTCAAGATCGTGGTTGCCGCGGCTGCGCTGGAGAACGGCGTCACCACGACCACCCAGATCCCGGCCGGTCCCAGCTACACCGCGCCCACCTCGGGCACCTCGATCCGCAACGCCGATCCGTCGATCTGCCCGGATCGGCAGGTGACCCTGCTGAATGCTGTCACCTACTCGTGCAACACCGGTTTCGCCCAACTCGGCGTGCGGCTCGGCGCTGACACCGTCAAGGAGAAGGCCCGCCAGTTCGGCTTCGAGCAAGAGGACCTGACCGTCGGCCAGCTCGGCGAGGGCGGTCTGCGTACCGAGGCGAGCCGGACCGGGGACATGCAGAACCCGGACGGCAGCACCGACCCGGCCGCGCTCGCCCAGTCCTCGATCGGCCAGAACAACGTCCGGATGACGCCCCTTGAAGGCGCGATGATCGCCGGCGCGATCGCCAACAACGGCAGTCAGATGCGGCCGTACCTGGTGCGACAACTGCTCGCTCCGGACCGGACCACCAGCTACTACACCGCGAAGGCGCGGGAACTGCGCCAGCCCGTCCAGCCGCAGGTCGCCACCGACCTGCGCGACATGATGGTCAGCGTGGTCCAAAAGGGCACCGGGCGGCAGGCCGCGATCAACGGCTACACGGTCGGCGGCAAGACCGGCACCGCCCAGTCCGCCCCGGACCGGCCCGACCACGGCTGGTTCATCGGCTTCGCCCTGGACAAGAACGGCAACCCGGTCTCCGCGGTCTGCGTGATGCTGGAGCAGGCCGGCCGCGGCGGCAGCGGTGAGGCCGCTCGGATCGCCGGTCAGATCATGCGGGCCGCCATCAACGACCCAGGGGGTCGCTGACATGCTCAGCCCCGGTGTGCAGCTCGGCAACCGCTACCGTCTCGACGAGCGGATCGCCAGCGGCGGCATGGGCGACGTCTGGCGCGGCACCGACCAGGTGCTCGGCCGGACGGTCGCGGTGAAGAGCCTGCTGCCCGCGCTGCTCGACGACCCGGACTTCGGTGAGCGGTTCCGGGGCGAGGCCCGCACCATGGCCACCATCAACCATCCCGGCGTGGTGGACGTCTACGACTTCGGCAACGACCAGCAGATCGCCTTCCTGGTCATGGAATACGTCGAGGGCGACGCCCTGTCGTCGACGTTGAGCCGGGTCGGCCGGCTCACTCCGGCCCGGACGATGGCCCTCGTCGCGCAGGCCGCCGACGCGCTGCACGCCGCGCACGAGAAGGGCATCGTGCACCGCGACGTGAAGCCGGGCAACCTGCTGGTCCGGCCGAACGGCACGCTGGTGCTGACCGACTTCGGCATCGCCCGCTCCGACCTGGTCGGCCAGCTCACCGCCGCCGGTTCGGTGCTCGGCACCGCCTCGTACATCTCGCCGGAGCAGGCCACCGGCGGCGTGGCCACCCCGGCCTCCGACGTGTACGCCCTCGGCGTGGTCGCCTACCAGTGCCTGGCCGGTCGGCGGCCGTTCGAGGGCGACAACCCCCTCGACATCGCGATGCGGCACGTCCGGGAGACGCCCCGGCCGCTGCCGGCCGACATCCCTCCGCAGGTGCGCGCCCTCGTGGAACGGGCGTTGGCCAAGGACCCGGCCGCCCGATGGCCCAGCGCGGCAGCGCTCGCCGGGGCCGCCCGTCAGCTCAAGGCTGCGCTCTCCCAGCAGGCCCGGGCCGGTGGCAACTCCGGGCCGATCTCCGCCGCGCCCTCCTCACCCGCCGCCCCCGGCCGGGCCCAGGTGCCGCAGGCGCACCAGATGCGTCCGCCGGCGGCCCGCCAACCGACGGCCGGCCCGAGGCCGACCACGATCGCGCCCGCCCAACAGCCACGGCCCACCACCGTCGCGCCGGCCGTCCAGGCCGCCCGGCCACAGGGCGCACCGAACGGCTACCCCCGTGGTGCCGCCGCGGTGCCGTCCGGGCCGCCCCGACAGGACCACCCCCCGGCGTACGCCCGGCAGGCCGGCCCGGCGGTGCCGTCACCCGAGCCCCAGCGGTCCCGGCCCGGAATGGTGCTTCTCGCCATCCTGCTGGCCGTGCTGGTCCTGCTCTGCTCCGGCGTGATTTCCTACAACCTACGGAAGCAGTCGCAGGCCGCTGAATTCGCCGGGCTGGCGCCGCGCACCGTGGCGTCCGGCGCGCTACGACTCGACGGACGCGACGATCCGACCCGGACGTCGTACCGTCGGGAGGTACGACTCCAGCCGGGCGGCGGCGGGACGACGACGAGCGAAGGACGACAGACGCGATGACAGCGCAGGCCCGCCTGCTCGGTGGCAGGTACCAGGTCGGCGAGCTGCTCGGCTATGGCGGCATGGCCGAGGTGCACCGTGGTCGCGACCTCCGGCTCGGTCGGGACGTCGCGATCAAGATGCTCCGCACCGACCTCGCGCGGGACGCGACGTTCCAGATGCGGTTCCGCCGGGAGGCGCAGAACGCCGCCTCGCTGAACCACCCGGCGATCGTGGCGGTCTACGACACCGGCGAGGAGACCGCGCCGACCGGCGAGACGCTGCCGTTCATCGTCATGGAGTTCGTCAACGGGCGGACCTTGAAGGAGGTCCTCGGCGCCGAGGGGCGACTGCAGCCGCGCCGGGCGCTGGAGATCTGTGCCGACATGTGCGCCGCGCTGGAGTTCAGCCACCGGCACGGCATCATCCACCGGGACATCAAGCCCGGCAACGTGATGCTCACCCAGACCGGTCAGGTCAAGGTGATGGACTTCGGCATCGCCCGCGCGCTGGCCAGCGGTGCGACCACCATGACGCAGACCAGCGCGGTGATCGGCACGGCGCAGTATCTCTCGCCGGAGCAGGCCCGCGGTGAGGCCGTCGACGCGCGCTCCGACGTGTACGCGGCCGGCTGCGTGCTGTTCGAGCTGGTCTGCGGGCACCCGCCGTTCGTCGGGGACAGCCCGGTCAGCGTCGCGTACCAGCATGTGCGGGAGACGCCACCGACGCCGAGCGACATCAACCCGGACGTCACCCCGGCCGTCGACGCGATCGTGCTCAAGGCGCTGTCGAAGAACCCGCTCAACCGCTACCAGAGCGCCGGGGAGATGCGGGCCGACCTGCTCCGCGCCGCCGCCGGCCGGCCCGTGCTGGCCACCCCGGTGCTGCGCGAGGCGGAGACGGTGGCGATGGCCCCGGCCGGCGGTGGGGGCGGCTATCCGCCTGCCGGCCGTGGGCCGCAGACCGGGCAGATCCCCGCTCGTGTCGGCGACCCGCGTCAGCGCAAGGCGTCCTCCTGGCTGATCGCGATGTTCAGCGCGGTCGGCGTGCTGGCGGTGATCGCGCTGGTCGCCGCCCTGCTCTGGAGCCAGCAGCAGGACAAGGACCTGAAGTCGGTACCCACCCTCACCGGCAAGAGCCAGGCCGTCGCGGTCGCCGAGATTCGCAACGCCGGGCTCTCCCCGCAGGTGGGTGACCCGGTGCTGGACAGCGACTGCACGAAGGGCAACGTCGTCAACCAGGATCCGGCGCCAGCCAGCCGGCTGAAGCAGAGCGAAACGGTCACCATTCAGGTCTGTGGGGGCGTGCCCGAGGTACGCGTTCCGGCCGGGCTCAAGGGCAGCAAGCGGGAGAGCGCCATCGCCCGGCTCACCGAGGCGAAGCTCAAGTACGAGGTCAAGACAATCAACGCCGAGGCGAGCCAGGACGAGGTTCTCAACGTCGACCCGCCCGAGGGCGAGAGCGTTCCCGAGGGCACGAAGATCACGCTCACCGTCTCGAGAGGCAACGTCCGTGAGGTGCCGGACGTCGTGGGGTTGAGCCAGGCGGAGGCCACCCGCGTCCTCCAGAACTTCGGCTTCACTGTCGCCGTACAGAAGGGGCCCGAGGTGCCGGCCGCCAATGCGGGCGAGGTCACCGACCAGAGCCCGAACGGCAAGGAGAAGAAGCCGACCGGCACGAAGGTGACCATCAAGGTGAGTCAGCCGGAGCCGGAGGCCGACCCGACGCCCACTGCGACGCCGACGGGTACGCCGACGGGCACGCCCACCACTCCCGGCGCCGGAGGCGGCATCGGTCTGCCGTTCCCGCCCCCGCCGAACCAGCCGCAGGATTAGGCCCCCCGCGGGCATCGGCATGGCCGAGGCGTCCCCGGTCGGGGCGGTGCGGCGGTGGCCCCGACGCCTCCGCTGGCTGGCCGTCGCGGGGCTTGTCGTGCTGGTGCTCGCCAGCTGCCCGTGGCTGTGGACGACGCTCGCCGCACGCGGCCACCTGTACGCCGCCGCCGACGCGCCGGCCGCCGACGTGGTGATCGTGCTCGGCACCGAGGTGGCCGCCGATCGGCAGCGGCCCGGGGACCGTCTCGCCGGTCGCCTGGACACCGCCGCCGAGTTGGTGACCAGTGGGCGGGCCACTGTCGTCCTCGTGTCCGGCGACGGCGGTGGCGCGTCCGGCGACGAGCCGGCGGTGATGACGACGTACCTCTCCGAGCGCGGTGTCGACAGGCGCCGGGTGGTGGCCGACCCGTACGGCCTGGACACCTACGACAGTTGCGCGAGGGCACGCGAGGTGTACGGCGTCGAGCGGGCGCTGATCGTCACCCAGTCGTACCACCTGTCCCGGGCGGTGACGCTGTGCCGGCAGCTCGGCCTCGACGTCGACGGGGTGACCGCCAGCTGCGACGGTTGCGGCGCCGCACTGCTCGCCGAGAAGTCGGTACGGGACTACTTCGCCAGTGGCAAGGCGGCGTGGGACGCGGTGCGCGACCGACCGCCGGCGGTGCGTTCGCCCGCGGACCCCGCGATCCAGCAGGCGCTGCGCGGCTGACCCGGCCGCCGGGTGCTCTCAGACCCGGGCCCTGACGGTCGGGCGCTCAGGTGGTGGCGAAGGCCGCCAGGCGGCGGGCGTCGACCTCGGCGGCCAGGGCGGGTGCCCGCTCCAGCGCCTCGGGGTGGCCGCAGCTGGCCAGCCAGTTGGCCAGCATCAGGTGACCGCCCTCGGTGAGCACCGACTCCGGGTGGAACTGGACGCCCTCGATGGGCAACGTCCGGTGCCGCATCGCCATCACCACGCCGGAGCCGGTCCAGCCGGTGACCTCCAGCTCGTCCGGAAGCGTCTCGGGCAGCACCGCGAGGGAGTGGTACCGGGTGGCGGTGAACGGGTCGGGCAGGCCGGCGAGTACGCCGACCGAGTTGTGCCGCACCTCGGAGGTCTTTCCATGCAGCAGCTCGGGCGCGCGCGTCACGGTCGCCCCGAACGCCTCGCCGATCGCCTGGTGACCGAGGCAGACCCCGAAGATCGGCAGCTTGCCCGCGTACTCCCGGATGACGTCCAGGCAGATGCCGGCCCGGTCCGGGCTGCCCGGCCCGGGGGACAGCAGGATGCCGTCCGCGCCAACCCTGCCCACCTCAGCGACGTCGATCTCGTCGTTGCGGCGAACCTCGCAGTCCACGCCGAGCTGGCCCAGATATTGGACCAGGTTGAAGACGAAGGAGTCGTAGTTGTCGATCACCAGGACTCGCATGGTCACCTGCTCGGGGAGGGGGGCGCGGGGTTGTTCTGGTCGGTGTCGTACGGCAGTTCGTGCTCGTCGCCGGCCGGGGTCTCCACGGTCACCGGGTCGCCGCCACCCGTCTCCGCGGGTACGCCGGACTCGACCTGCACGTCGTCGAAGGGCAGCAGGGGCTCGGCCCAGGGGAAGGCGACATACCACAGCAGGGCCACCGTGGCGGCCACCAGCAGCACCGAGCCGGTCACCTTTCCTACCACGCCGAACGGCAGCTTGCGCCAGATGAACGCGTACATCGGGTCAGCCTCCCAGCTCCACCGGGCGGCCCGCGGACTTGGGTTGGGTGCGGTCCAGTTCGGCGTGGATGATCAGGCGCTGGTAGTTGTCGAACTTCGGGTTGCACGTGGTGAGGGTGAGCATCCGCTTGGTCGGCTTCTTGTCCGGCTCGCCAGGCACCGGCGCCACCACCTCGACCTGGGTCGGCCGGACGATGCGGGACTGCGACACCCGGTAGACGTACCAGTCGTTCTTGCTCTCGACCACGATCGCGTCGCCCTCGTCCAGTTCGTCCAGCCGCCAGAAGGTGGCCCGGTTGCGGTGGCCGGCGACGGAGAAGTTGCCCACCTGGCCGGGCAGCGCGCTGGCCGGGTAGTGGCCCGGGGCGAAGCGGATGTCCTGCTGGGTGACGCCCTCGACGACGACCCAGTTCTTGTCGAGCTTCGGGATGTAGAGGCCGGCGAGCGGCTTGCCGCGTACCGGTGGGGATGGTTTGACGCTCGGGCCCACCGACGGGGCGACCGTCGGATCGTCGGTCGGACCCCAGGCCTGGGCCAACTCGTTGTTGAGGTCGTTCTGGTGGGCGTCGACGATGGCCGACTTGCCCCAGACTTCGTAGCCGGCGAAGAGCAGGACCACCAGGCCGAAGGTGATCAGGATTTCGCCGGTGACGCGGACACCGGTGCGCAGCCGCGAGCCGAACGAGGGGCGGGTGAGCTCGGAGTAGACGCTCTTGTAGCCCTCGCCGGTCTGGTGCGGCCGGAGTTGGACCACCCGCTCGCCGCGTCGAGGTTGGGGCGGGTCGGTGGGGTTGTCGCCGGCCGGCTCCTCGGGGACGGCCGTGCGGGGTACGGCACCCATCAACGCGGTCGAGTCCATGGTCGGCGGTCTGCTGGCGGGTGCGCCGGTCACGGCCGGAATCAGCGCGGTGGCGCCCGGGTCCGCGTTGCGATCCGCTCCAGCGCTCGGTGGGACCCGGCCCGGCCCGGTCGACGGCGCGAAGCCGTCGTGCCCGGCCGCTGCCACCCGGTTGGGGGCGGCCGGTGAGACCGGGGTGGCCGGGGCGCCGGTGGGCCGTGCCGGCCGGGCGGTGACCTGCGGAATGGGCGCGGTCGGCGAGTCGGCCAGCGGCGGGATCGAGGGGCCGGAGGAAACGGGCCGGCTCGGAGCGCCCGAGGGGTCGGAGGAGGCGGGCCGGCTCGGGGCGCCCGAGGTGGTCGGTCGGGTCGGCATCGGCAGCCCGCCAGGCGTGGCCGGTCGGGTCGGGGCGGCACCCGGCGGCACTCCCGCACCCGGTGGATTGCCGGCGGTCGGCGGTCGCGTCGGCGCGGCGCTGGGTGGGGTGGGTCGGGTGGACGCGGCACTGGGCGCGGGGGGCCGGGTCGGGGCGTTGCCGGGGACGGCGGGCCGAACCGGGCCCTGGTTGCCAGCGGTCGGACGGTCGGGGGTGGTCGCCGGGGGAACCCCGGCACCGCCGTGCGGGCCGGGCGTGTGCGCCGCGGTGCCAGGCCAGGGCGGTGGGGCTTCGACGCCTGGGCTCCCCGGGGTCTCGGTCGGCCCGGGTGGGCTGGCGTTCGGCCGCGTCGGTTGCTCGGCTCGCGGAGGGTGCAGCACCGGCTCGGGCCAGTTGCCGGCCGTGGTCGGTCGGCCGGGTGCCGGATCGGGGCGGTCGAACTTGGGTAGGAAGGCGGTCGGCTCGTCCGTCTGGTCCCGGTGTCGCCCGTCGCGTCGTTCGTCCGGCCCGCTCATTTGGGCACCGTAGCCGAGCGCAGGGCGGTGGAATCCTCGAATGCGGGAACTCGCACCGTGGAGGTCGTCTCCTTGTAGCCGAGCTGGTAGTCGTCGACCGCGTCCTTGAACAACCGGACTCCCTGGGAGCTGGCGAGGGCCTGCTGGAGGGCAGCGGGATCGCCGATTGCTACGATCTTGAACGGTGGAGAATACACCCGACCATGAAGTAGCAGGGTGTTACCGACGCAGCGTACCGCGCTGGTGGTGAGCACGCGGACATTCATGATTGACATGGCCTCGGCCCCGCCGGCCCACAGCGCGTTGACCACCGCCTGCACGTCTCCCTGATGCACCACCAGGTCGTCGTTGCTGGCGTCTGACTGGGTCTGGTCGTGCTGTGGCGCGTCGTTCAGCTCGACGGTGACCCCGGGCCCGGTGAGCGCGGTGAACCCGGCGTCCTGGAGGCTGCCCTGGGCACGGTTCTGCTGCTTCTTGATCGGGGCGTCCGAGCCGGCCAGCGTGTCGGTCCGTTGCTCCACCTCACCGCGTAGCTCGGCGGCGCGGCGTTCGCTGGCCGCCACCTGTTCGCGTCGGTCCTCGATGAGCTGGTTGAGCTGGGGTCGCCGGTCCTCCCGGAGAGCGGTGCCGCCTGCGGTGGTCGCGGTGGTGGTGAAGAGCAACCCGGCCGCCGCGGCGATCAGGGGCACCCCGATCGACCAGCCCGGACGGCGTTGACGCGGTCGCCGGGGCAGCAGCCCGGCCGCGGCCCGTCGGAGGACCTTCTGCCAGGAGGTTGCGCCGGATGTGTACTCCACCGAGCGTTCCTTCCGCGTGTCGGGGATCGTCCGTGCCGGCCGGGCCGGCGGTTCGAACGGTCCCGCCTCTTTCGGTCACTCCGTGCACCGGCCTGACCCCATTCGTGGTCCGGCCGGCCAATCGGGACTACGCTAGCTCTCGAACATTATTGGCCATGGACCGTCGCCCTCGCGCCCGGTTGTCAGGCCGGACGAGGTCGTCACCCCTCTGGAGAGCGCCGTGCCCAAGTCTCAGGTCCGTAAGAAGAAGGTGTACACCCCGCCGACGGACGTCCGTCCGACGACGACGGCGTCGTCGCGCAAGCCTAGCCCGGTGTGGTTGCCGGTCACCGCGGTCGCCTTGATCGTCGTCGGGATCGGCTGGCTGGTGCTCTACTACCTGTCCGAGCAGGAGTACCCGGTCATGGCGTGGGGTTACTGGAACCTCGCCGTCGGCTTCGGTGCGATGGTCGCCTCGCTGGCGTTGCTCTCCCGCTGGCGCTGATTCGAGCCGACCGTCGCGTCGGCGGTCTCACATCACCCCGTCGAGCCCCTGCCCAGCAGGATCGGGTGGGGGCCCCTAAGGTGTGCGCAGGCAGCGCAGCCTACTGCGAGATGACTCACGTTACCGCCGGGTAACTTTCGCGTAGGCTGCACTGTATGACCGAGCAGGGCGAGGTCATCAGGCAGCAGACCGGGGAGGCCAACTCGATGGGCAGCGTCCAGATCGTCACCACGATCCTCGCGGCCGCCATCACCGCCGTGGCGGTGTGGCTTGCGGTGCGTGCGGTGCTGAAGATGGTGGCAGTCATCCGGCTCGGGCAACCCGCGCCGGACCGGTTCTCCGACAAGGTCGCCCGCGCCAGGACGATGCTGGTGGAGACGGCCGGTCACACCCGGATGCTCAAGTGGGGCGTGGTGGGCGCCGCGCACTGGTTCGTGATGGTCGGCTTCATCGTGCTGTCGCTGCTGGTGCTCGAGGCGTACTTCGAGGTGGTCACCCCGACCGGCGGGCTGCCCCTGATCGGGCATTGGACGATCTTCGGGTTGGCCACCGAGATCATCACCGTGCTGGGCCTGGTCGGCATCCTGGTGCTGATGGCGATCCGGCTGCGCAACCGGCCGACGCGGCTGGGCGGGCGGTCCCGGTTCACCGGCTCGACCATGTGGCAGGGCTACTTCGTCGAGTGGATCGTGCTGCTGGTCCTGATCTTCGGCCTGCTGATCCGCGGCTTCAAGGTCGCCACCGACCACTTCGAGTACCCGGTCTGGGCCACCCCCGTCAGTCACGCGGTCGGCGCGGTGCTGCCCGACTGGTCGGACGGCGCGAGCGTCGCCGCGCTCATCAAGATCGCCATCTCGATGACCTGGCTGATCGTCATCTCCCTGAACGTCACCATGGGTGTCGCCTGGCACCGCTTCCTGGCGTTCCCCAACATCTTCTTCAAGCGGGAACCGGCCAAGCCGGCCGGCTCCGGTCTCGGCGCGCTGCGCCCGATGACCAGCCAGGGCAAGCCGCTCGACTTCGAGGAGGCGGACCCGGAGAAGGACCAGTTCGGCGTCGCCCACGTCGAGCAGTTCAGCTGGAAGGGCCTCCTCGACTTCAGCACCTGCACCGAGTGCGGTCGCTGCCAGTCGCAGTGCCCGGCCTGGAACACCGGCAAGCCGCTGTCTCCCAAGCTGCTGGTGCTGAGCCTGCGCGACCACGCGTACGCGAAGGCGCCCTACCTGCTGGCCGGCGGCGGCAAGGACCTGACCGGCGAGGAGAAGGCCACCCAGGCGCAGCTCGCCCACCTGGACGTGCTGGCCCTCGCCGAGGCCGACAAGCCGTTGATCGGCACCGCCGAGGAGGGCGGTGTCATCGACCCGGACGTGCTCTGGTCCTGCACCACCTGCGGCGCCTGCGTCGAGCAGTGCCCGGTGGACATCGAGCACGTGGACCACATCGTCGACATGCGCCGCTACCAGGTGCTGATCGAGTCGAGCTTCCCCTCCGAGGCCGGGGTGATGCTGCGCAACCTGGAGAACAAGGGCAACCCGTGGGGCGCCCCGCAGAACACCCGCGAAGACTGGACCAAGGGCCTGGACTTCGAGGTGCCCCGGGTCGGCGAGGTGGACGACTTCGAGTACCTGTTCTGGGTCGGTTGCGCCGGCGCGTTCGAGGACCGGGCCAAGAAGACCACCCGTGCGGTGGCCACGCTGCTCAACGAGGCGGGCGTGAAGTTCGCGATCCTGGGCGAGGGTGAGACCTGCTCCGGCGACCCGGCGCGACGGATCGGCAACGAGTTCGTCTTCCAGATGCTCGCCCAGCAGAACGTGGAGACGCTGAACGAGGCGTTCGAGGGTCGGGACAAGGCCAAGCGCAAGATCGTCGCGACCTGCCCGCACTGCTTCAACACCCTGGGCAACGAGTACGGGCAGCTCGGCGGCGAGTTCGAGGTGGTCCACCACACCCAACTGCTCGCGCACCTGGTCGCCACCGGCAAGCTCACGCCGGTGCAGCCGGTCGACGGCGGCGTCACCTACCACGACCCCTGCTACCTGGGTCGACACAACCGGATCTTCGCAGCCCCCCGGGAGGTCCTCGGCGACGCCATCGCGGGCGACCTGACCGAGATGCCGCGCAACAGCGAGCGCTCCTTCTGCTGTGGTGCTGGCGGTGCCCGGATGTGGATGGAAGAGAAGATCGGCAAGCGGATCAACGTGGACCGGGTCGAGGAGGCCATGGCCACCGGGGCGAAGACGGTCGCGGTCGGTTGCCCGTTCTGCTCGACAATGCTCAACGACGGGGTCAACGGCAAGGGCGCCGGCGAACAGGTCGAGGTGATCGACGTGGCGAGCGTGCTGCTCCGTTCGGTCAAGCCCGAGCAGCAGCAGGGCGGCAAGGAGACCGCGCCGGTCGCCGGCTGAGACGCGTACCCCCGGGATCTGTTCATCGACGGCCGCGGCCCCTGCGGGCCGCCGCCGTCGTGCAAGAATCTCGCCGAGGTGAGGCGACATCGACGGCCTACTCTGGACGACGCTGCTGCCCCTGGTCGGCTTCGTAGCCCTGACCGCGGGCAACGCGTTCTTCGTCGCGGCCGAGTTCGCCCTGGTCACGGTCGACCGGGCGGAGATCGACCGGCGGGCCGCGGCGGGCGACCAGGCCGCCCTGACGGTACGCACAGCGTTGCGCGAACTCTCCTTCCAGCTCTCCGGGGCGCAGCTCGGCATCACCATCACCGCGCTGCTCACCGGCTACCTGGCCGAGCCGGCCCTGGCTCGGCTCTTCACCCCGCTGTTGCGCCCGCTGGCCGGCGGCAGCACCGAGCGACTCACCCCGTTCCTCGCGTTGGCCCTGGCCACCCTGATCTCCATGCTCTTCGGCGAGTTGGTGCCGAAGAACGCGGCGCTGGCCCGGCCCATGCCGGCGGCGCTGGCCACGGCCGGCCCGATGCACACCTTCTCCCGGACGTTCGGCTGGGTGATCCGAGGGTTGAACGGCTCGGCGAACCGACTGGTCCGGGCGCTCGGCGTGGAGCCGCAGGAGGAGTTGGCCAGCGCCCGCTCACCGGAGGAGCTGGGCCTGCTGGCGGGCATCTCGGCGCGTGCCGGCGCGCTGCCGACGGACACCGCGATGTTGCTGCGCCGCACCATCCGTTTCGGCGACAAGCGGGCCGCCGAGGCGATGACTCCCAGGGTGGACGTGGTCGCGCTGCGCGTCACGGCCACCGTGGCCGAGTTGCTGGAGGAGTCGCGGCGGACCGGGCGAACCCGGTTCCCGGTGTACGAGGAGACAGTGGACCTGGTTACCGGCGTCGCCGGGGTGCCGGACGCGCTGGGCGTGCCGCTGGCCGACCGGGCGTCGACGACTGTCGGCTCGGTGGCCCGCGAGCCGGTGTACGTGCCGGAGAGCCTCAACCTGGACGGTGTGCTGGCCGCGCTGAAGGCGGCCGGGGCCGACCTGGCCATCGTGGTCGACGAGTACGGCGGCACCGACGGTGTGGTGACCGTCGAGGACCTCGTCGAGGAGTTGGTCGGCGAGATCGCCGACGAGTTCGACCCTGCGAGCGTGGACGACGACGGGTCGGTCGAGCTGACCGTGCCGGGTGGCGAGCGCACCGTGCTGGTCGACGGTGTGCTCCGCTCCGACGAGTTGGCCGAGCAGACCGGCTTCCGACTGCCCGAGGGGCCGTACGAGACCCTGGCCGGGTTCCTGATGGCCCAGCTCGGGCACATCCCGCTCGCCGGCGAGACGGTCGAGGCGGACGGCTGGGAGTTCACAGTGGTCGAGGTGGAGCGGCACCGGATCGAGCAGGTTCGGGTGCTGCGCCCGGCGGATCCGGACGACGATGAGTGAGCTGCTGGTGACCGTGCTGTTGCTGCTCGGCAACGGGTTCTTCGTGGGCAGCGAGTTCGCGCTCATCGCGTCCCGCCGGACGGTGATCGAGCCGCTGGCCGCCGGGTCGAAACGCGCCCGCTGGGCGTTGTCGGCGATGAATCAGATTCCGCTGATGATCGCTGGCGCGCAACTCGGCATCACGGTGTGCTCGTTGGGTCTGGGCGCGATCGCCGAACCGGCGTTGGCCCACCTGCTGGAGCCGCCGTTCCACGCGGCCGGCCTGCCGGAGCGGGCGGTGCACCCGGTGGCGTTCGTGCTGGCACTGGGCGTGGTGGTCTTTCTGCACACGGTCGTCGGCGAGATGGTGCCGAAGAACATCACGCTGGCCGGTCCGGAGGTGTCCGCCCTCTGGCTCGGCCCGGCGATGCTGGCGTTCTGTGTGGCCACCAAACCGTTGTTGCTCGCGATGAAGTGGGCGGCGCGACGGGTGCTCGCGTTCTGGCGGATCGAGGCGTCCGAGGCGGTGAAGACGGTGTTCACCGCCGAGGAGTTGGCCGGCCTGGTCTCCCAGGCGCGTACCGAGGGTCTGCTCGACGCGGAGCAGCACGCGCGGATCACCGGCGCGCTGGCCCTGCACGCCCGGACGGCGGCGGACGCGCTGCAACCGTGGTCGACGGTGGTGACGGTGGCCGAGGACGTCTCGCCGGCGTCGCTGGAGGTGCTGGCGACCCGGACCGGCCGGTCCCGGTTCCCGGTGGTGCAGCGGTCGACCCGTCGGGTGCTCGGCTTTGTGCACGTCAAGGACGTGCTCGGGTACGCCGGGCAGGGTCGCCGCTCCCCGGTGCCGGCCGACGTCTATCGGCCGCTCGCGGTGGTGCCGCCGGAGCGTACGCTGGCCGATCTTCTGCTGGCCATGCGTCGCGAGCGGCGGCACATGGTGCTGGTCAGCGACGGGCGCCGACCGCTCGGTGTGGTCACGCTCGACGATGTATTGACCGCAATCGTTGGGTGATGGACCAATACCCTTGGTGTGCAAGCGGTTGCGCGACAGTGATGGTTATCCCGCTCGCCTTGATTACCGCCCCGAGCTTCCCTAATGTGATGCACCGACCGCTGTGGGTCGTCTGCCTCGGCCCTTCCCTCACGCGAGGCGCCCGGCGGTCGGTTGCAAAGGAGTCGGTGCCGGTGGCAACCATGCCCCCTCATCGTCACGACCTGAATGCGTCTGCTCGCTCTGCTGGCCTGCGCCGCGCCGCCCACCGGGTCCTGGTCCTGGTCGCCGCCGCGGCGGTCGGCGCCGGTCTGTTGACCGCGCCGGCACATGCCGCGCCCACGGTCGACGAGATCGAGGCGCAGATCGACAAGAAGTGGGAGCAGTTGGAGCCCACCATCGAGCAGTACAACAAGGTTCGGGCGCAGCTGAAGGTCAACCGGCAGAAGTCGGCGGACCTGCAGAAGAAGATCGAGCCGCTGGCGCTGCAGAGCGAGATGGCGTTCAACCGGGTCGGTGATCTCGCCTCCCGCTACTACATCTCGGGCCCGTCGCACGACATCGGCGCGCTGCTGGTCAGCGCCAAGCCGGACACGCTCACCGAGCAGCTCACCATCCTCGACCGGCTCGCCTCGCAGGAGCGCAAGGAGGTCGAGGGTGTGCTGGCCGTGCGGGCCAAGTACGACGGCGAGAAGCAGAAGCTGGACGCGCTGATCGTCACCCAGACCAAGCAGCAGAACGAGCTGGCGGCCAAGAAGAAGCAGATCGACACCGAGATCAAGCAGCTCGAGGCGTCGATGCCCAAGACCACTGTGGTGACCGCGGCCTGCCCGACCATCAACGGAGTGGTCAGCGCGGCGGCCCGCACCGCGATCCGGACCGCGTGCGGCAAGGTCGGCAAGCCGTACGTCTGGGGCGCCACCGGCCCGAACTCGTTCGACTGCTCGGGGCTGACCCAGTACGCCTACAAGGCGGCCGGGATCTACCTCACCCACCACACCGGTGACCAGTGGAACGAGGGCAAGGCCGTCTCGCGCGCCGACGCCCGCCCCGGTGACCTGGTCTTCTTCTTCTCCGGCCTGAGTCATGTCGGGTTGTATCTGGGCAACAACCAGATGGTGCACGCGCCACGCGCCGGCAAACCGGTGCAGGTGTCCAGCATCACCACCATGCCCATCGCCGGGTTCCGCAGACCCGGCTGATCCACCTCGCGCGACACGACGGCCCCCGGTCACCGACCGGGGGCCGTCGTGGTTCTCAGCGAGGCGCGTCCACCGGGGACGGCAACAGCTGCACGTCGGCGAGGTCGACGTACATGATCCGGTGGCCGAACTGGATCTGCGCGTAGCGGTTTTTGCCGCGAATCACCGTCCAGTCACCGGGCGAGGAACCGTCGAACGTGCTGGCCCGGTAGTACTCGCCGGCCAGCACCGCGCCGACGGCGTACCGCTGCCCGGCGGCCAGGGTGTACTGCAACGGCGAGATCGCCTGGTAGGGCACCCCGTCCGGGTACGCCGACTGCTCCGGGTACGCCCGTCCGTAGACCGGGATGGTGGCCCGGCCGGGCTTCGGTGTGGCCACGACCCCGACGGTCCAGCTGGCGGTCGGCGCGGACGCCGGGTTGTGGAACCAGGCCCGCTGCCCGAGATACCAGATCGCCGTCCAGTCGCCCTGCCGCCCGGCCAGCGCGTATGTCTGCCCGGCGGATGCCCGGGCCCCGTGGTCCGACACGGCCATCGTGTTCGGGGTGCCGTCCGGGCGCAGCGCGATGTCGTTGACCAGCGGCGCGTCCGCGGCCGGTGCGCTCCGCAGCACCACCGCCGAGGAGCCGCGCGGCGCGCACGGCACGCCCACGGTGACGCAGTCGGTGAACGCCGGCCGGTTGGTGGCATAGGCCGGGTCGATCCGGACCAGCCCGGTGGCCGGGGTGCCGGTGTCCAGTCGGGGTGCGTGCAGCAGGTCGAAGTAGTGCGACCAGTCCCAGTACGGGCCCGGATCCCAGTGCATCCCCCGCACGGTCGAGGCTACGGTGCCGGGCACGTTGTCGTGGCCGATGATGTGCTGGCGGTCCAGTGGGATGCCCAGCCGCAGCGCCAGGTGCCGGACCAGCTTCGCCGAGGTCCGGTACATCGCCTCGGTGTACCAGGTGCCCTGCGCCGCGAAGCCCTCGTGCTCCAGCCCGATCGACTTCGCGTTGACGTACCAGTTGCCGGCGTGCCAGCCGACGTCAGTGGTCTTCACGTGCTGGGCGATGTGCCCGTCGACCGAACGCAGCGAGTAGTGCCAGCTCACGTAGGTCGGGTCCTGGACGAGTTGCAGGGTGGTCGCCCAACTCGCCTCGGTGTCGTGGATGACGATGTACTCGATCTTCTGCCGGGCGGGCCGGTCGGAGAGGTCGTGGTTGCCGTAGTCGCCGTCGCCGAACGCCTCGTAGGGGGCCGGGATCCACTCGCAGGAGATGGTGCGCGGGCACTCGACCCCGTCCGGGCGGGCCAGCCGGCGCAGGCCCAGCCGGTCCAACCAGGAACGCTCGGGCCGTACCGCACGGGCCGGCAGGGTTATCCGCTGACCGTCGTCGGTCATCCGGGACTGGTCCGCGCCGATGGTGGTGAAGACCTCCTCGGCGAAGGCCGCAGCGGCGTCGGCGCTGTCCGCGCCGGAGTAGCGGGCCACCGCGCCGTACCAGGCGGCCGGGTCGGTGTCCGCGCCCACCGGCGCGCCCAGATCCCGTTGGTACGCGCTCAGCAGCGCGGCCCCACCCCGGATGTTGAGGCCCGCGTCGGTGCGTAGCGCCTCGGGGGTGGCGCCGGTCAGCGTGGCGGCGGCGTCCACGGTCTGCAACGCGGCGGTGGGCGGGGCGGGGGCCTCGACCGGCCGGGGCGCGGGCAGCCGGGCGGGACGGGAGTCGTCGCCGCGTGGGTCCTCGACACCGGCGTCGTGGTGACCGCGCCCGGGTAGGGCGGCCACGTGCCGCGCGTCGGTCAGGTGCATCGGGCCGTAGCCGCCACTGGTGCTCGGTGTGCCGGCGTTGGTGTCCCAGCGCGACTCCAGGTAGGAGACGCCGAGCAGCACGACGGTCGGTACGCCGTACTCGGTGGCCGCGGCGGCGTACTGCTGCTGGCGGTCGGTGGTTGGCGCGGCGGCGGCCGGGCCGACGGAGAGTGGCGCCGTGGTCGCGGCGGCGACCACGGTGGCGGCGAGCAGGGCGCGCCAGCCGGCCGACAGGGTTGGATGGTGCATCGAACCCCCTAGATTCTCGCGGAGTGCGGTCAGGTCACCATCGCGCCGCCCGGGAGGTCAGGTCAATACCTTTCCATCTATCGAAGTCAGTGGAAAGAATTCTTCACACACTGTCGGTGACCTCGTCCAACCCGTACGGAGTGTCACGGCCGTTCGGGTTGCGGATCGGTAACAAGCGTCTCTACTCTGGTCATTTGTCGGCCCGACAGCAGCTCCGCCCAGCCCGGGCGGTAACGGACCGACACCGCCGAGTCGTTTCCGAGCGAACCGGGGACCCAGGTCCCTCGGGGTGAATCCGCAGCCACTGCGGTAGGGCGCCGACTTCCCGCCCGAACCCGTCAGCTAACCCGGTAGGCGGTCAGGAAGAAGGAGTACGGAACCCCGGTGGCACTCCATGCCCCGCGGCCGTCGTCCGACCGGTCGGCATCAGCCGGCCCGTCGTCGATCGTGCCGCGCCCACGCTGGTACCGCTTCACCACCGCACTCGCCGCGCTGGCCGGCGTCGCCGTCGTCCTGACCGGCAGTGCCACGGCGGCCCACGCCGACCCGTCGGTCACCGAGATCGAGCGCCAGATCGACGCCGACTGGAACAAGCTCGAACCGATCATCGAACGGCACAACGCCACCCGCACCGACCTCGCCGCGAAGCGCAAGCAGGCCGACGCGCTGGCCGCCCGCATCACCCCGCTGGAGCGCCAGGTCGACGCTGCGATGGACAAGGTCAGCGCGCTGGCCGTCCGCGCCTACATGGGTGAGAACGTCTCGACCGTCAACGCGGTGCTCGGCAGCCGATCGCCCAGCGAGGTGGTCGGCCAGCTGGAAATGCTCGACCGCTTCGCGCACAACCAGCAGAAGGACGTACGCCAGGTGGCCGACCTGCGCGACCAGTTGGCCGCGCAGAAGGCGCCGCTGGACGAGATGGTGGCCCAGCTGAGCCGCACCGAAGCCCAGTTGGCGGCGAAGAAGAAGCAGATCAACGAAGAGATCGACCGCCTGCAGAAGCTGCGCCTCAAGGTGTACGGCAGCGGTGGCGGTGGCCCGCTGCGCCCGGCGCCCTGCCCGGGTAGCTACCCCGGCGGCGCCGCGGGCACCGCTGTCAAGTTCGCCTGCGCGCAGATCGGCAAGCCCTACGTCTGGGGCGCCGAGGGTCCGAACTCGTACGACTGCTCCGGCCTCATGCTGGCCGCCTGGGCGAAGGCCGGCGTGTCGCTGCCGCACAACGCCGCCGCGCAGAGCCGCGTCACGAAGAACGTCAGCAGGGGCGACCTGCGCCCCGGCGACCTGGTCTTCTACTACAGCGACATCCACCACGTCGGCATGTACGTCGGTGGCGGCTGGGTGGTGCACGCCTCGCAGGCCGGTCAACCGGTCAAGATGAAAAAGGTCGACGACGGCCCGATCCACAGCTACGGCCGCCCGGGCTGACCCCGGGTGACGACAGGGCCCGCCGCGATCCGTCGCGGCGGGCCCTCGTCGTTCTCTGCGTCGTGCCTCAGCGGGTGGGCCAGGTGCGCCAGTGCTGCCAGGCGCGGCTCGGGGTCGGCCCCCGCTGGCCCTGGTAGCGCGAGCCGTAGACCACCGAGCCGTACGGGTGCTCGGCCGGCGAGGAGAGCCGGAAGATGCAGAGCTGCCCGATCTTCATGCCCGGCCACAGGGTGATCGGCAGGTTCGCCACGTTTGAGAGTTCCAGCGTCACGTGACCGGAGAAGCCCGGGTCGATGAAACCGGCGGTGGAGTGCGTGAGCAGCCCGAGCCGCCCCAGCGAACTCTTGCCCTCCAGGCGGCCGGCGAGTTGGTCACCCAGCGAGATGACCTCCAGCGTCGAGGCGAGCACGAACTCCCCCGGGTGCAGCACGAACGGCTCGCCATCGGGGACCTCGACCACCGAGGTCAGGTCGTCCTGCTGCATGGCGGGATCGATGTGGGTGTAGAGGTGGTTGTTGAAGACCCGGAACAGCCGGTCGAGTCGGACGTCGATGCTGGACGGTTGGACCAGGGTGGGCTCGAACGGCTCCAGGCCCAGCGTGCCGGCCTTGATCTCGGAGACCAGGTCGCGGTCGGAGAGCAGCATCGGACCACCATAGCCGCGTTGCCCAAAGTGGCCGGATTTGGTGCCGGTGACCAGCGCGTCGAGGTCGCTGCTCGTACATTTGTTCGATAGAATGCCCACATGGCTTCCTGGTCCGAATTCGCCGCCGACGAGCCCCGACTCGCCGACGGGATCCGCGTTCTCCTCCAGCAGTACGGGCCGGGCTTCGGCTATCTGGCCACGGTCCGTGCCGACGGCGGGCCCCGCGTCCATCCGGTCTCCCCGGTCATCACCGCCGAGGGGCTGTTCTGCTTCATCATCGACTCGCCCAAGCGCCGCGACCTGGAACGTGACGGCCGCTACGCGCTGCACTCGTTCCCGGCGGAAGAGAGCGACGACGAGGCTTACGTGGCGGGGCGCGCCCGTCCGGTGACCGATCCGGTCCGGGTGGCGCAACTGGCGCACAGCGCCCGCGCCGAGCCGCAGGTCGACTGGCGGCTCTTCGAGTTCACCGTCGACGTGGCGATGCTCACCCGCCGTGAGCAGCACATCGCGGGCGTTCCGGGCCTCGCGCCAGGTCGGCCGGCCGTTCGGGTCTGGCTCGACCCACACGCCCCGTCGGCGGTGGCCGCGCCACTCGCCGTCCCTTCGACCCGCCCGGCCCGCCGCAGCCGTGACGTCCAGTGCACGGCCGCCTGACCAGCGCCAAAAGATCATCGGTGCCGGCTCCGTCGTGACGGAGCCGGCACCGCGTATACGCCGCCTCCCGCCCGGCGTGCCGC